>CAYLSS010000861.1:0-2735 GCA_964385765.1 uncultured Solibacteraceae bacterium | reverse complement strand
TTCCGGGAAGAGCACCTTGGCGCGGGCCATCGCGGACCGGCTTCAGGGCGCCGTCCTCCCCCTCGATGCCTACTACCGGGACTTATCGCACCTTGAGATCACGGCGCGGGCGGCCTGCAACTTCGACGTCCCGGAGGCTATCGACGAGGAATTGCTCGAGAGGCACTTGGCCGAGTTGGCGGCCGGGAAGACGGTGCATCGGCCCGTCTACGATTTCACCGTCCACACAAGAAGCCCGAAGAGGGTTCGGATCGACCCTGCGCGGGTAATCGTGCTGGAGGGCCTGTTCGCGCTCTACTGGGAACCGGTCCGGCGGATGAGCCGGCTGACCGTCTTTGTCGAACTCGACGACGAAGCCTGCTTCCAACGCCGGCTCCGGCGCGACATCGTGGAGCGCGGGCGCGCCGAAGCGTCGGTTCGCGAGCAGTATTTCGGTACCGTCCGGCCAATGGCCGCGCGATACGTTCTGCCCACCCGGCCGCATGCGGCGGTGGTGGTTTCCGGGGCCGCACCTCTCGAAGAAAGCTGCCGGACTATCTTGGCGCAACTCAGTTGAGTGACCGCTTCGGTAGACTGATGGAATGGTCAAACGATCAGCCGGGCTGCTGATGTGGCGCCGCCATGATTCCAGGGTCGAGGTGCTGTTGGTGCATCCGGGCGGACCATTCTTCGTCAGTAAGGACACCGGCGTCTGGTCGATCCCCAAGGGCGAATATGAGCCCGACGAGGCGCCGCTCGAAGCCGCCAGGCGCGAGTTCGAGGAGGAAACCGGCTTTCGCGCCGCCGGTGATTTTCAGCCCCTCGGCGAGACCCGGTTGAAGAGCGGCAAAGTCATCCTTGTCTGGGCCTTCGAAGGCGACGCCGATGTCGGCAGGCTTCGGAGCAATCACTTTTCCATGGAGTGGCCACCCAACTCCGGCAAGCAAGGTGAGTTTCCGGAAGTCGACCGGGCGGAATGGTTTTCCTTCGACGCGGCTCGCAAGAAGATCCACCCGGCCCAGGTCTTTTTCCTGGACCGCCTCGAACAGGCCTTGAACGCAAAGTATGAGCGTCACGATCAACCACATTCGCGAAGCGGCGGAGCGAATTCAGCCGCTGGTGCATCGGACTCCGATTCTGACATGCCAGAGCTTCGACCGCGAAGCGGGTCGGCCGGTGCTCCTTAAGTGTGAGAACTTTCAGCGCGGCGGTGCATTCAAAATCAGGGGCGCGACGAATTTCCTCTACTCCATGACCCCCGCTGAGCGCGCGCGCGGGGTCGTGACCTATTCCTCGGGAAATCATGCCCAGGCGGTGGCCATCGCGGCCGAATCGATTGGGGTCAAAGCCACTATCGTCATGCCGGGTGATGCGCCGCGGTCCAAGATGGAGGCGACCCGGGCTCATGGCGCCACCATTGTCGAATACGACCGCCGGACCGCCAGCCGGGAAGCCATCGGCCGTCAAATCGCGGCTGAGACCGGCGCGACCATAGCCCCGCCCTATGACCATGAGCGAACAATCGCCGGTCAGGGAACGGTAGCTCTCGAGTGGATGGCGCAGGCCGCGGATCTGGACGCCCTGGTGATTTGCATCGGAGGTGGCGGGCTAATGGCCGGCTGCGCCATCGCCTCCAAGGCCATCCGCCCAAGCATTCGCATCTTCGGCGCCGAGCCGGTGAAGGCCAACGACACCTACCTCTCGTTCCGGGCCGGCGAGCGGATCGAAATCTCCAGGCCGGATACGATTGCCGACGGTCTGCGCTCGTCCTGCCCGGGGGAGCTGACCTTTCCCGTAATTCAGCAGCACGTCGAGGACATCCTGCTCGTCACCGAGGACGAAATTGTCGCGACAATGCAGTTCATTCTGTCGCGCCTCAAGATCGTCGCCGAGCCCAGTGGAGCCGTCGCCGCTGCAACGGCGCTGTTCCGCAAGCTCCCTGCCGATGTCGGCAAAACCGGCGTGATCGTTAGCGGCGGCAACGTCGATCTCGATGTGCTCGCGGCGCTGTGAATAGCCTTTACCGGATCTCGACCTCGGCGCCGCCGTTCCAGATCACGTCGTTCGGGAGCCCATCGGCCGTCCGCAGGAAGGCGCAATAGTCGACCGAGACCTCGGATTTCGCCGCAATCCATCGGAAGGTCGGCGTATCGAACATCCGGCCGCGTTCGATCATCTGACGGCGGGTTTCGGCCATCGGCGAGACGCCGAACTCCATGCCGAGCGCGACGGTCCTGCCGTTCCATGGCGGCTGCTCCCGGCTGCGATTCTCCTCCCAGCGTCCAAGCCAGGGGAAATCGGCGCGCCGCCATGCGTAGCCGAACAGCACCCTGGATTCGGGATGCCAGGCGGCGAACCAGGCATGCGCGCGAGCCGGATCCATGAGAGTCGCGCTGAAGCCGCCTGAGACGGTGGCGCTCGTGAATGTTTCGAGATTTTCACTCTTCCCGTTCTTCAACGGTACGTTCGGCCACAGAAACTCCGCTCCAGTCGCCTGATGGCCTTCGTCGATCTCTTCCTCGGTCACCTTCGAACGTGTCCCTGGCACGCGAAAGCGCGTGACTCCCTTTTCGAGAAACGGCGGTCCGAGCGTGGCGTGTTCGGTCCAGCCGATGGGCCGGTCCGTGCCGCGGTTGTTGGCAACCGTCTCGGAGAAACAGACCACTCCGCCGGCTCCGATGCGAAGACGGCGCCTAAAGCTCAGCCCGGCTTCCGGGAGCTCGGCGCGGCACGTCATCTCCCCCTGTTCGTGGGTG
>CAYLSS010000860.1:0-2746 GCA_964385765.1 uncultured Solibacteraceae bacterium | reverse complement strand
CGCGACACTGCTGCTGGTGGTCGTGGTGGCGGCCTACAGCTTCCGCTACCGGCGGCTCGATCCGCGCCTCCGGCCGAGTCGCTTCTACGATTTCATGCTGTGGCTGAGCTTCACGGCGGTGGTGGGTGTCGGGGTCAAAGTCGTGTCGGAGCTGGCGCTGAACGCCTGGGAGTGAGCGAAGAGTCGGCTTGCGCTGCCGGCGAGGCGCAACCGTTACCAGACACGCTTACACTGGATGTGGCTGTTGGTCGCGAGGCGTTCATTCACGGCTGTTCGAAAGTCGAGCCTCACGGTCGCGCCGGCGATCGAACCGGATCATCGAACAATGAGACACACAATAATCTTCCTACTCTCGCTCGTCGCCCTCTCGTGCTCCGGCCCCGCGCCGGGGCCCCTGGCGGAAGAGAAGCCGAACATCATCTACGTCATGCTCGATGATATGGGCGCCTTCGACGTGGGCGCCTATGGTTCGGAGGCGATCCAAACTCCGAATATGGACCGGATGGCAGCCGAAGGCATTCTCTTCACCACCGCCTACTCCGGCGCGCCTGTCTGCGCTCCGGCGCGGAGCACTCTCATGACCGGCACTCACATGGGACACACGTCGGTTCGCGGCAACCCGGGCGGTATTCCGCTGCGCGATGAGGATGTCACTGTCGCTGAGCTCCTCAAAGACGAAGGCTACGCCGTCGGCGGCTTTGGCAAATGGGGCCTCGGCGACCTCGACACTACTGGAGTGCCCGAACGGCAGGGCTTTGACCGCTTTGTCGGCTACTATCACCAGGTACATGCCCACTACTACTATCCCGATTACATGATCGACACGGGCGAGAAGGTCCTGCTGCCGGGCAACGAAGGCTTCTATGAAGACAACCCGGCCCCCGGCGCTTTCCCGGCGGTCGACCCGGAGACCGGAAGAGAGCGGCAATTTACCGTCTACCTCATCTTCGACGCAATGAAGGACTTTATCCGCGAGAACAAGGACGGGCCGTTCTTCTGCTGCGCGCCCTGGACTCCGCCTCACGGCCGTTATGAGCTGCCGGAAGACGATCCCGCCTGGCAGATCTACAAAGATAAACCCTGGGACATAGATGCCAAGGTCCACGCCGCATTCACGTCCATGATGGATCGCCATCTCGGCGAAACGTTCGCTCTGCTCGAGCAATTGGGCATCGACGAGAAGACCATCGTCTTCTTTACTTCGGACAATGGTGCGTCGGCACGCCGGGAGGGCTCGCTCGATTCGAGCGGTCCGCTGCGCGGCCAGAAAGGGACCGTGTGGGAGGGCGGCATTCGCGTACCGCTGCTGGTCCGCTGGCCGGGTAGGATCGAGGCGGGAACCACCAGCGACGCCCCGGTCTACTTGCCCGATTTCCTACCGACCGCGCTCGATCTCGCAGGCGTCAAAACCGCGCCCGATGGGATCGACGGCGTTTCATTCCTTCCCGAACTGCATGGCGAACGGACCGTCGATCGCAACCGCTGGATGTATTGGGAGTGGAGCGGTGCGCACTTCGAAGAAGACCTGACGCCCGATCTCCAGGCCGTCAAACACGGCAGTTGGAAGATCCTCCGGCACGACCGCGACGATCCGTGGGAGCTGTACGATCTTGCCACCGATCCGAATGAATCGCAAAACCGGGCCAGCCAGCATCCGCAACGGGTCCAGGAGATGGCGGCGTGGGTGGAGGCGAACCGCGTCCCGGCGCGCCCGCAATCCGAACCGGAAAAACCCGAAGGCCAGCGCTGGCGGTGAGTTAGACGTACGAACGCGGTCTCCGGGAAAGCGGTAGCATACTTTCAGAAGGGTTTACGATGAGCCGATCTGAAATGACGCGACGAGCCTTCCTCGGCGCCGCCACAGCGCTGGCGGGCTACGCCGCCGACGATTGGGTGGATCTGTTCGACGGGAACAGCCTCGACGGCTGGAGGCCCAGCGAGAACAAGGACACCTGGAAGGTGGAAGGCGGGCATCTGGTTTCCGATGGGCCCCGGTCGCATCTCTTCTACGACGGGCCTGTCCGCGACGCCAGCTTCAAGAACTTCGAGCTCGAGGTGGAGGCGTCGGCGGCCCACCGGTGTAATTCGGGCGTCTATTTCCACACCGCCTACCAGGAGGAAGGCTGGCCGGCGAAGGGATTCGAGGTTCAGATCAACAATACGGCCACCGGCGAGGGCGGCTACAACGAGCGCAAGAAGACCGCATCGCTGTACGGGGTTCGTAACAACTACAAGCAACTCGTCGAGGACGGCGAGTGGTTCACGCTTCGCGTCGCGGTTCGGGGGAAGAATATCCAGGCGTGGCTGAATGACATGCTGATGGTGAACTACACCGAGCCGGACCCGCCGATCTTCGCGAACGGGAACCAGCGCGACCGCCGGCTCGACCGCGGGACATTTGCCCTGCAGGGACACGATCCGGGTTCGAGAGTGCGCGTCCGCCGGATGAGGGTGAAGCCTCTTCCCGACGACGTCCCGATGCCCGCCGATGCCGCCGACACCCCGTCGGACAGCCTCGCCCGGGACATCATCACGATGGGGGCCCGAAACATCCCGCTGGTCGACTACCATGTGCATCTGAAGTCCGACCTGTCGCTCGATGCGGCGCTCGACTTCTCCCGCCGCTGGGGCATTCAGTACGGCATTGCAATCAACGGCGGCGTCGGCAATCCCGCGCGGAACGATGAGCAGGCGCTCGGCTTCCTCCGGCAGCTTCAAGGCAAGCCGGTCTTCACGGCCATGCAGG
>CAYLSS010000859.1:0-2747 GCA_964385765.1 uncultured Solibacteraceae bacterium | reverse complement strand
CCTCCAGTTCCTCCAGCTTCTTCGCATCGCAGTGCACTCGCCGGTTCGGCTCCAGAGCAGTTCAGTCGAGAGCGCCTATGATACCCTAACTGCCGATGACGATTGACTGGCTTTGGGACACGCAATGGTGGCAGACTCTCCAGGACAATGCCTGGAATAGCACAGTGACCCACGTCTTTGTCGTGTTAGCCATCGCCGGGCTAGTCGATTTCATTGCTCGGCGTTTTATCCATCGTGTTGAGGTCCATGTCGCCTCCAAGACCGACAATCCCTGGGACGATGCCTTCCTAGTTGCTCTTCGAACTCCTCTTTCTCTCCTCATCTGGGCCATCGGCTTGCGCGTGGCGTCTCTCCTGATCGATGACCCGGTTTTCCAGGATGAACGGGCGCAACATCTTTTTTTTGTAAGCGTTGTAGCGATTTCCGTCTGGTTCTTTGTCCGCTGGATCAGCCGCACGGAAATCGCCGTCATCGATCTCAGCAAGAAGAAACGGCTCCCTGACGATCGGCTGGATCCGACCACGGTCCATGCCTTAGGCCGTCTGATCCGCCTGGCGATCATCATCACCGGCGTCCTGGTCAGCCTCGATACCTTTCAGATCGATATCAGCGCCGTCCTGGCCTTTGGCGGCATCGGTGGTATAGCCATCGGTTTCGCCGCCAAAGATCTGCTCGCGAATTTCTTTGGGGGCCTCACCGTCTATCTCGACCAGCCCTTCAAAGTTGGAGACTGGATCCGATCGCCGGATCGTGAAATCGAGGGCACTGTCGAGTACATCGGGTGGCGACAGACCCGCATCCGCACCTTCGACAAACGCCCGCTTTATGTGCCGAACGCCGTTTTCACCACCGTCATTATTGAAAACCCGCAGCGGATGCTCAACCGCCGTATTTATGAGACGATCGGCGTCCGCTATGACGATATCGCGAAAATGAGCGTTATTACCGCGGACGTCGAGAATATGTTAAGGACGCATCCGGAAATAGACACAAATCAATTGCTGATGGTTTACTTCAATGCGTTTGCTTCATCATCGTGTGACTTCTTCGTCTACACGTTTACGAAGACGACAAACTGGTCGTACTATCACAAGGTGAAGCACGATGTCTTGTTGCTTATTGCCGGCATCATAGAGAGCCACGGCGCGGAGATCGCCTATCCGACCTCGACCCTCCATATCGCTTCGGCGCCGGAACCGCCGGATCCCGAAGAGCGCAAATCTTGATCTACCGGACGGCTTCTCGGAGCCAGCGGGCCATCTTCTCTTTGTAGGTCTGAAAGCGGGGTTCTTTTTCCCAGTTGGCCATGCCATGTCCGGCCCCCTCCACCAGAAACAGCTCGCAGCTCGCTCCAGCTTCCCGCATGGCAGCGCACATCAGCTCCGATTGGTTCACCGGGACACCGGTGTCGGCCGTGCCGTGGATTAGGAGGTATGGAGGCATGTTGGAATGTACATAATTGACGGGGCTCGCCTCCATCAGCATCCGCTCGGCCTCCTTGTTCCACTGGTTCAGACCGAGCAGTTGCCGCATGTGGCGTCCGATCTCTTCCCGCTCGCGTTCCCAGCGAAGCAGGTCATGCAGTCCGTAGAAACTCACCACAGCGGCGACGGAGGTATCCCCGCGGCCCCTGGCCCCGATGTAGGAGACAATATGCCCGCCGGCTGATTCTCCGAGCAGTACCAGCCGCTGAGAGTCTACCTTGTACTCTCCAGCATTCTTCCGAACCCACCGCAGTGCTGTCTCCAAGTCATTCGTACAGGCGGGGAAGCGATGCTCCGGCGCCAGCCGGTAATCGATCGAGAACCAGGCAAAACCCGCTTCGCTGAGGACCGCGAACAAAGGCTCCACGTAGGTCTGCTTATCACCGGCCTCCCAACCGCCGCCATGCACGATGATCGCCGCCGGGAACGGGCCCTGCCCGGGTGGGATCCAGGCATCGAGCTTCAGGCTGACTTCGCCCGCGCGGGCGTATTCGACATCGGATCTCAACGTGCCTCCGGCCCCCGCTGCGAGCTGTAGAAGGAGGGGGACGAATAGCAACAGTTCAAATGTCGGGTGTAAGTGTAAGATCATCGTTTTCGGCGCCCGGTCGATTCACGCCAACGCTGACACGCCGGTTGACTCCGGGTAATTGCCCGCCCCTGGCGTGTGGAGGGTTTGGTCCGAGTTACGAAATTCTCATTTCGCCGGCTCTGTGCGACCGCTCGCCGAGTTCCTGGGGCCCTTGCTCTGCAACGCCCGGCTGGAGTCTTCCGAAATCATGAGAGATGAAACATCGATCGCTTCGAAGTCCCGGCCCCGCACCGCCCGAAGCTCGCCACTCAGACGTGGGATATTCCACCGATGATCCAGGTCGCATTGAAAAAACCACGGTTGACCATTGTCGGCGAGGATGATGCCGTAGTCTTTCATTGCCCGCAGGATCACTTGTGCTTCCCGCGAAAACCCGCTGATGTCGAAGTCTGCCCGCAAACGAAATCGCTGTCCCATCCCCGGCAGAGAAGGATCATTGCTGAGCGAGGCGATATGCCGGGCCGGCCATTCGAAGTGCCGCCGTGTCTTCGGCATCGTAAACCGAATCGCATGGCGGATCTCTCCGGCGGCCACCTCCGCATACCGCACCACACCCGGCGTGATCGGCAGGCCGGCCGCATCGGCCGACGTCCAGCCCTTCGGCCTCAGCGCATAGGACTTCAGGTCGAACACCGCTCCGGAACCACCCCTCCAGGAACCGTCACTCTGCT
>CAYLSS010000858.1:0-2748 GCA_964385765.1 uncultured Solibacteraceae bacterium | reverse complement strand
CGCCCGCGCGGAGCAACCGCACCAGGTTATCCTTGGTGCCCATGGCCGTCAGCACCGGCACACCCACGGTGGGGAATTCCTCCGCCACCGCCTCAATGATAGGGAAGACGGTGCTCGAACCATCAATCTGTACTCGGGGCGCTGTGCTCTCCCAAGTGAGGCATGACGTGAGGGTTCCTCCTCCTAGAAGAACAGCAAACAGAACGCCTCCTCTCATAGCCCTCAGGTTAACAGGTTCACGCGTTACAATTAGGTTAGAATCCACTCCGATCCCGCGCGGCGCGAGGCGAGGGCATGCCTTCACACCCCAAAGAGATCTGCGCGATCGAACAACACAGTATACTGTCAGAAGCGCTCAAACTTCTGACCGCCAGCCCCTCGTGCGGGCTGCCGTTCCGCGGCGACTCTGAGTGTCTACCGGAAGCCATGAGGCGAACTGGATGAGGCAATTCGCGGAAGAACTCGAGATTCTCAAAGCCAAGGTCCTCGAGATGGGGGCACTGGTAGAAGCGGGGATCTTTCATGCCGTCCGAGCGGCCGTTGACCGGGACGACGCTCTGGCACACCAGGTGTTGGAAAACGAGCAGCACGTGAACAAGCTGCAGGTGGAGATTGATGAGCTCTCCATAGAGATGCTCGCGCTCCATGCCCCCGTTGCGGTAGATCTTCGCTTCGTGGCCGCCTCGATTCGAATGAATACCGACCTCGAACGAATGGGGGATCTGGCGGTTGCGATCGCCGAATCGTCGCTCGCGCTCGACCTCGTCTCATTGCAGGATCTTCCGGTTGACATCCCTCGCATCGCGGCTCTTGTCCAGCCAATGGTCCGGAAGTGCCTGAATGCGTTCGTGGCGCGAGATGTTGCGCTGGCGGAGGAAGTTCTTCGCTCAGACGACGCCGTGGACGAGGAGAGGACATCGAGCTATGATCGGCTCGTCGATTATATGGAGAAGGACCCCACCTCCATCCGGAAGGCCCTCGACGTGTGGGCAATTATTCGGAGACTGGAGCGGATTGGGGATCATGCAACGAATATTGCAGAAGACGTCGTTTTCTTGACGAAGGGCCTCGACGTTCGGCATCAACCGGAGTCAGAGCGACGGTCAGCTCACGATTAGAAGAGCGGAGGGGCCGGACCCTTACATCCGCCAGCCGGCCGAGGAGCCGAGCGCGCTAGCCACGTCGCCATAGCGGCGCAGGCGGTCGATGCGCTGCTGGAGCGCGATTGACAAGTCACTGGCGGAACCGCGGATCGCCTCAGGGTCCGTTGCCGGTATGGGCCACTGTCAGCAGTTGGTCCGCCAACCGCTGGACGTAGTCGGCCGCCTCCAGCCGGTCGATCCACTGGCGGGGGATCGCATCGCACCCCAGCCAAGCTCCCGACAGCGCCCCGGCCATCGATGCAATCGTGTCGGTGTCCCCTCCCGCCCTTACGGCGTACTTCACACAGTCGGGAAAGCGACTCGAGTTCTCAAGGAAGGCGTACAGGGCCAGGGGCACCGATCGGATGGCTTCAATACCGTTTCCGAGGTTACGGGCCGCATCCAAAGGTGACATGCCGACGGGCATCGCGACGAGCTTCTGCAAGATGTCCAGGTACGCCCGGGTTCTGAGGTAAGGCGCCACGCCGAGCAGGATTCGGGAGCGTTCCAGCTTCTCCGTTTGTGGTTGCTGGATCAGTAGCGCGATCGCGCAAGCTTGCAGCACAGCCCCGTCAATGCCCTCGGGGTGCGTATGAGTGATGGCCGCGGATCGCCGGGCAAGCTCCGTTACCCGTTCCAGGTCGCGCCAGGCAAACAGCGCCGCCGGCGCCACGCGCATGGCCGCGCCGTTGCCGAATGATCCGCTTCCTCCGTACAGCGATGCCGCGGCCTCGTCCCAGGGAACTCCACGCTCCATCTGGTGGAAGATCGACGGCGGCCCGGCCCCATAGCCACGCCAGGGCTCCCGAGCATAGTTCTTCGCGAAAACAGCTGCGGCATTCGCCTCTTCTAATCCGCCACGCTCGAGGATCGACTCGGCGAGACCGATGGTCATGTGAGTGTCGTCGGTGTAGCGCAGCGGCTCCCTGGACTCAGTGACCAGCCGCAGCCGAGCCTCACTTACGCTCCGGCTTCCCTCAAATCCTGCACCTATGGCGTCCCCGATCGCCACGCCCAGGAGAGCCCCACGGAATCTTGGCCGAAGCGCGTCTTCTTGCTGTGCGGTTCCCATTCAGGGCGCCCGATTGGATACGACCAGCAGTTGCGCTGGTTCAGGGGAGGAATTCGTCCAGCGAAAGGGTCTTTCCGGAGCGATGGTGACCGCGTCACCACTGGCGAGCACCTGCTCCGCTTGATCCAGCAGGAGTGTAACCTCACCGGAAATGACGAACGCGAATTGCTCGCGCGGCAGCCTGTGTGGCCGTTTGCCACTGCTGCCGCCGGCCCGCAATGTGATCAGGACTGGCTCCAGTCTCGTGCGGTGATCGGCCCCAAGACTCTCAATATCGGCCTTTGACCACCGGCTCTCGAGCCGTGGTCGCCGCTCGGCGCGCACCACCGCCGAAGATCGCGCCTCGCCGGCCCGGAAGAACTCCGATAGGGTTACGCCAAGCGTTCCCGCGATCTTCTCGAGCGACGCGATGGAGGGAGAGGCCGCCCCGTTCTCCACCTGAGAGATAAAGCTCGGCGAAAAGCCCGCGTTGGCGGCCAGGGTCCTTACCGACAATCCACGGTCCTCACGAAGCTCCCGAACGAGTGCTCCTAC
>CAYLSS010000857.1:0-2749 GCA_964385765.1 uncultured Solibacteraceae bacterium | reverse complement strand
ATCCGCCGTCACGGCTACATCTCGCACCACCCGGATCGACTCCGGATCGACACCCTCCGCAATGGCTGCCTGCCGCATCACATCACCTTCCCACGTCTGACCCGGAAGCCAGGTCAGCCGGCCCCCACTCAGCACGAGCAGAGGCGCTTTCCCTGCCTGCTTCAGCATGACCCCCTGCCGGTAACGATCCACTGCCTCCGTCCACTCTGCTACTCTTTTGCCGTCGATCCAGTCGCGGACGATGCCACCCAGAACGACTATCGCATCTGCTCGCGGGCATTCCTCCACCGGCACACGCGGGTACCGATCCTCCAACAGCCCGATTAGCCTGTCTCCTACCAATGGCATGCCACTCAATCCGATCACCGCGAGTCCTGCCGCCGCGAAACGCAGGCGCTTGAAAATAACCCCGGCCGCCAGCAGGAGCACAGTTATCCCAACTGGCAAAAGGATCAAGGTGGCTACCTTCCGGAGCAGAAAAGCAACGGTCACAAAGGCGAACATATCTCTTGAAAGCCAAACACGTCAATCGGCAGGAAAGGCCCGGACGACGTTTATCCGCTATGACCAACTGTCGCGCGGATGGGAACGCCTAGTCAAACTTCTTCGTGTCGAGACCTTTGCGATATGGACGGGAGAGAATGGTGGGATCGGGCAGACTCGAACTGCCGACCTCCTGCGTGTCAAGCAGGCGCTCTAACCAACTGAGCTACGACCCCCTAACGGCAGGTCTCTCAGTAAGTGTAGCACACGGCCCGATCCTCATCTCCGGCCCAGCAACTGGCGATCTCTGGTCTGGTCTCTGGCGCTCCGCAGTCTTGCGGTGGCCCGGAGATGTCGCTATCGTTTGTTGTGACATGACCTTGCTGCGCCCACTACCGCTTCTCGCATTCAGCATCTTAGCGGCCTGCTCCACATCGACATCGCCCCGTCCCGAGCCGACCACTCCGGTCATCGACATGGAAAGGGTCCTCCTCGATAACATCGCCTCGTTCTGGTATCCCCGATCAATTGATGAGGAGCATGGAGGCTATCGCCTGCACTTCAATGCGAATGGAGAACCCGGGGATGATCACCGGCGAATGATTGTTACCCAGGCTCGCATGGTCTGGTTCTTCTCCAATCTGGCGCGCGAAGGCTATTCGAAAGACGGGGCGTTCCGCGAGTCCGATCTTCTCTCCGCTGCCGGGCACGGCTACACGTATCTCCGGGACCGGATGTGGGACAACCAGCATGGCGGCTTCTTCTGGATGCTGGACGAGTCGGGTCAAACGACCGCTCCAAATAAGCACCTTTACGGACAGGCTTTCGCCCTTTACGCCCTGTCCGAGTACTATCTCGCATCCGGCAACCAGGAAGCGCTCGACCTTGCGATTCGTCTTTTCGAGTTGTTGGAGGAATACGCTCATGACCGCGAGTACGGCGGCTATCGGGAATACTTTGCACCTAATTGGTCCGAAGTTCCGCCTGGGACCCAGAACTATCTCGGCGACCGTCTCGACGTGAAGCTCATGAACACCCATCTCCATCTGCTCGAGGCCATGACGACCTTTTACCGCGCGAGCGGATTGCCCGCGGCGCGCGAACGGCTTATCGAACTCATAGACGTCGCCACCGACAAAGTGGTGGTGCACGAGATCGGCGCCTGCACCGACGTATATGAACGCGATTGGACGCCCATTCGGACCGGCCCCCTGGCTCGCGTCTCCTACGGACACGATCTCGAAAACGTTTGGATCGCAGCCCAAGCCTGCGAAGCAGCCGGAGTCGACGTCCGGCAGTTTTTGCCCCTATTCCGCCGGCTCTGGGCCTTTTCGCTGGAGAACGGTTATGACCGGGACAGCGGAGGATTCTTTGAATCGGGTCCGCTCGACGGACCGGCGAACAACAGGGAGAAAACATGGTGGGTCCAAGCCGAGGCCCTGGTGAGCGCCCTCTACATGTTGAAGCTGACCGGTGAGAGTCGGTATCGGGACGTCTTCGATCAAACGTGGCAATTCGTTTTCAACCATCAGATTGACTGGGCGAACGGAGAGTGGCACCAGACTGTCCTCCCATCGGGCGAAGTTCGGGGAGTTAAGGGGGGGATCTGGAAATCCGCCTATCACAATGGCCGCGCGATGATAGAATGCCTTCGCCTCCTCAAGGAGGAGGACTTCTCAGGAGGTGAGTGACCATGAAAACACTGATTATTCTGATGACCTTTATATCGCTGGCATTCAGTCTTACTGCCGCCGACCTTGCGACCCGGAAAGCGATAACGCTCGAGGTCGCCAAGGGAATTGCCGCTGCAGCCGAAACGCTTGCGGAGGCGAATAGCTGGAGCGTGAACATCGCCATCGTCGATGACGGCGGCCACCTCGTCTATTTCCAACGCGGACAAGGGGTGCAACTGGCGAGCGTCTATATTGCGATTGACAAAGCGCGCGCCGCCGTGGGATTCAAGCGTTCCACCAAAGCCTTCCAGGACCGCGCGAGCGAAGGCGAACCCCACGTCATCGCCCTGCCCTACGCAATGCCGTTCGAGGGCGGCCTTCCCATCGAAGCGGATGGCGAACTGATCGGCGGTATCGGCGTCAGCGGCGTCACGTCGGCTCAAGACGGTCAGATCGCCAAAGCGGGCGTCGATGCACTGCCAGGGATTCTCGGCCGTTAGCCTTTGCCCTGCCGGCTTCTGATGGGGAGCCAAACTCGCCGCAGTGCCGCCCTGGAACGGACTCAATCTTCACGGCGAGATCGAAACGCCGCT
>CAYLSS010000856.1:0-2751 GCA_964385765.1 uncultured Solibacteraceae bacterium | reverse complement strand
AGGGCATCGTCGCTTTTATCCTCATCGTCCTCGTCTCTGTTTGGGGCCTCCTGGCCGCCGGCGGGCCGGCTCAAATTGTGGAGAGATTCGAGACAATGAACAGCACCTATTCCTGGGAGGTGCCCGAAGTCTCAACCCCGGTCGAGCAGTGTCTGATCGAGGTCGAAGGCCGCACAACCGGTGTCGAACCCCGCACCGTGACCGCCCGGAGCGAGGGCTTCTTCAAGATTCAACCGCCGCCTGAAATCGGCGAGTCCGCCGGCGCCATGCCAACCCGGGAGCAGGTCTACGGCCCGCAGCAGGAACTGCGGATCCTGTTTCCCCGGCCGGGCGATACTCTCCAGTCCGGCGACGAGGTCAAACTGGTCTGGTCGCGCATGGATGACTTAGACGACCTTCGCCTCTCGCTTTCCATGGACGCAGGCCGCACCTGGGAACGGATCTCCGATTCCCCGCGCAATGGCCAGGCCTGGCGGCTCGATCCGTTTGCTTTCTCCGGGTGGTTCAAGGGTGACTTTCCCGTCTTCTGGTTCTTCACCATGCTGGTCATGTCGATCATCGGCGGACTTGGAGTGGGCACTAACTCGGACTGGTTCGTGGAAGCGCAGCGCATGCAGTCAGCGGACACCCTGAAAGGCGCTTCGTTCGCCATGCTCGGCGGCGGCATCTCCGTGGTCTTCCGCAATGGGATCTGGGTGGGCGCCATTCTCGGGCTGTTCACCTTGACGCCTCATGTGGCCAAGATTGCTCAGGTCGAGACAGCCTGGTACACCTCCGGCTTTCGCTATCTGCCGGTCGGCGTGGTGGGTCTCTTCGTGGCCGGCATTATCGCTATCCATCTCTCCACTGTGTCCACGCGGCTCAACCTTGGCGCCATGTACGCTACTCGCGACCTCTACCACCACTACCTGCGCCCTAACGCCACCGAGGGAGAACTGGTCTGGGCCGGACGCATCAGTACCCTGGTCCTTCTGCTCGGCTCGTTCATCTACGGCATGATGATCACGGAGATCACGCAATGGCTCATCTTCGCTATGTGGATCATGTTCGCCGGCGTCTGGCTGCCGAACGTCCTCCAGGTTGTCTGGTGGCGCTTCAACGCCTAGGGCTACCTCTCTTCGTGGCTGTCCAGCCTGATCTTCAGTTGGCTGGTCGTATGGGTGCTACCGGAATTCGGAGTCCTGCCGGAACTCCCGAACCATCTTCAATTTTGGGTATTGTTGGGATTAGGGGCGGTCGTCTTCATCCCGTTTACCCTGCTGACTAAGGCGGAGGATATGGAGCACCTGATCAGGTTCTATGTGATGACCCGGCCGATAGGCTGGTGGGGGCCGGTTCGCCGTGAAGCCCTGCGCCGCGGCCTGATTCCAGGCGGGGTTGTGGATCAAGGGAGGAACCCGTGAGTTCGCTGCTTAAGGTGAAACGCACCTGGACGCCCGCCGAGGCCGATGACTGGACCAAGGAAGACTGCTTCGCCGCCGCGCTGGGGGTCCTTTGTTTCGTAGCCGTCTCTGTGGGGACGCCGTACGCTTTCCTCCTCCAGCCGGTGGGTTTCCTCTTGCTTGGCGCCGGCACCCTGCTCGGACTCTTGATGTTGTGGATCATCAATCCGAAGCTGGAAGCCGTCTCTGCCGACTACGAGAAAAAGCAGAAGGAGTACCTCGAACGTCTGGAGAAGATCATGCGGTGGGAGAATCTCGATGGATAGAGAACTAGCGGTTGTGCTCGGGATGTCGATTTCTTACCTGGCGTCTCTGGCCGGGATGTTTATCGCCGTCTGGTCTTATAAGAAAAACATCAAGCGGCGGGATCCGCTCCTTTCCGCGCGCCGTGAGAGATCCGTGAGCGGCCCGGACCAGGAGACACCGTCTTGAGTAGCCACTGGCTGATGAGCAACCTGCCGGCGCTCCTGCTGGCATCGGAGCGAATCGGACCGGCCTACCTGGGGTGGGCCATCCCGCTCGGGACCTTGCTGCTCGCGACGTTCTCCGTTCTTGCGTTGTATCGGAGATTCATGAAGCGCTGAGCAATTGTCCTCCGAGCCCACATTTCGAACCACCGGGACGCCGGCGGAGTGCCGTTCTCCCACAGATGAATTTGATATTCAATGGAGTAAGAATAGATGAAACTATTCCTGGACAGCGCGCAGATCGAACAGATTAAGTATGCCCTGGAAACGTGGCGGATCGACGGTGTCACCACGAATCCGAAGCACGTTCAAGCTTCCGGCCGGCCCTTTCTTGAGGTCATTCAGGAGATCGGGGCTCTGTTCGCCGGCGCCGAAAAGACCGTTTCCGTCGAAGTCAACCCTCACCTCGACGACCACCAGAAGATGGTTTCGCAGGCTGTTGAGCTGGCCGGACTGTGCCCTAATTTCGTGGTAAAGCTTCCCGCCACGGAAGCAGGCTTCCGGGCCATCCCGAAACTGGTGGACAAGGACATTCGCGTCAATCTGACACTCGTCTTCTCCGCCACCCAGGCGATGCAGGCGATGCGCCTGGGCGCCTATTATGTTTCCCCCTTCATTGGCTGGAAAGAGTCGAGCGCCGAGGAAACGCGGGGCCTGATCGAAGACATCGTGATGATCCGGGACAACTACCAGTTCTCCACCGAAGTGCTGGTAGCCGCCGTCCGCAACGGACGTCATCTCGCCGATGCCGCCGTGGCCGGAGCCGATATCGCCACCGCGGGATTTGACGTTTACCAAGCGGCGTTTGACCACCCATTCACCGATCGCGGCCTGAAGATCTT
>CAYLSS010000855.1:0-2752 GCA_964385765.1 uncultured Solibacteraceae bacterium | reverse complement strand
ACGGCTCCGGTCACAGTAGCGGCGCCCGAACAGTCGCGGCCGGCGCCGAAGGAGATCGGGAGGGTGGCGGTCGAGCCGCCGGTCCGACCGATCGCGGCCGCGACGTCCAGCGCGGTGCCAACATTCGGCATGTCCAGCGGACCGGGCGATGGGAAACGCGAGCAGCACTTCGATTCCAGGATCGCGGCGGGCGTCGTGCTTGCCCTTCTGCTCGGCGTGGCAGGGTATCTCGGACTTGGTAACAGTCAGGAGAGCCGCGGTTCCGTGGTTCAGGGCGTCGAAAAACCGAAAGCTCTGGATCAGTGGATTCCGAATTGGTCGGAGGGCGAGTCCGGCGAGGATATCTTGCTCTACGGACCATCCCAGGAGTGGTCGGACTACCGGGTGCAATGGGAAGCCGAAGGGCAGGATAGCGTCGCCTGGGTGTTTCGCGCGGTGGATCCGGACAACTACTACGCGGTCCGGCTGGAACGGACCCATGACGGAGCACTGCGGCTGGCGCGTTATGCAATCATTCAGGGCAGTCAGGAGGAGATTGCCGAGATTCCACTGAGCGTTACCCATGCCGTTGGGGAGACTTATGGAGTGGAGCTGGAGGTGCAAGGTTCCCGTTTCCGCCTGTATATCGAAGGCCATAGCGTTGCCGACTGGACCGATGGACGGCTCCGGCAAGGAGGCTTCGGCGTGGTGAGACCGAGCGTCGGTTTCGCTGGAGTTGACGACGTGAAGGTGACACAGCTCGGTGCGGAATCGGCCTCGGCGCAGCCGGAATACTGGAAGGGGATGAGGCCCAATCATTTGCCAGAAGTCACATTGCTGGGGCCGGCCCGGAATCCCGGAGACGAGACGGAGTCCAGTCTATGAGCGATCATAGAGAGTCAAAGCGGGTGGTAGTCGATGAGTCGATTCTCGCCTCGTTGTTGGGCGATGGTCCCGCCGAAGCGGGCGAGGACTCACAGGTGCGGGAGTCACCTCCAAGCGCGGAGATCGCGGCGCCGTCGCACCCGGACCCGCAGCCGCCCGAGGTGGCGAGCAGCAGCCCGGTTATTCCGAATCTTGACCTCACTGAGGCGAATCCCCCGCCGGCTACCATTCTGCCGAGGAGTTCCGGTCTGGTAGCCCTGAGGGCGCAAGAAGACGCCCGCGAAGCCGTGAAGGCGCTCAAGGCCAACCCGCAAGCTCCGGCTGATGCACCGTCCCCGGCCCGCCGGACGCCGGCCCCAGCCTCCCGCCAGCCCGTCAGGGTCAGGCCTCGGGTGTCACTTCCCCCGCCCGGTGTCCGGAAGATGGCTCCAGCGCTTGCTGGGAGACCGAAGCATGATGACCCGGAGTCGCTTCACGAGTTGGGCGCACGGCATTTTGCCGCCGGAGAGTTCGCGGAGGCGGCTCGCTGCTACGAGAAGGCGCTCGAAGGCAATAAAGGAAGCTGGTCAGCGGTTCTCAATCTCGGTCTGTGTCGCGAGAGGCTCGGCCTGTTGGACGAAGCGGTTGATTCTTTTGGGCGCGCCGTGGAGTTGTCTTCGGAACAGCCGGAGGCCCACGCCGGCGTGGCGCGCTGCCGGCTCAGTCAAGGGAGTTTCGAGGAGGCTATCGAGGCGTTCGACCGGGTGCTGGACGCCAGACCGGATGATTCCCAGGCGTTGTTCGGCAAGGCGGCTGGCGCGCAACAACTGGGCCGGTTCAAGGAGGCGCGTGAGTGCTATGAGGCGCTGCTCGGGCGGCATCCGGGCGATCGGGAGATCACGTGGAACCTGGCCGGTGTCGCCCTGGCAATGGGAGATGAGAAGAAAGCACGGGAGTGCGCCGAGACGCTCGGGAACGCGGACGAGGGTCGGGCCTCGTCGTTGATGATTCTAAGTGAGTGCGCGGCCGAGGCGGGCGATGACGAGTTGGCCGCTCAGCGCGGAGCCCAACTGGTGGAGCTGGCTCCGGGATCGTTCGAAGCGTGGTTCAATCTCGGAGTTGCCTGCCAGCGCACAGGGCGGCTCGACGTGGCCGTCGATGCCTACAATCAGGCGCTCGCCGTTGACGGCAGCAGGGGCGAGGCGATTGCGAATCAGGGCGCCGCCATGCACGAAGCCGAGAGCTATCAAGAGGCTTGCGAGCTGTACGCAGCCGCACTGGAACGAGCTCCGGATCATCCCGGGCTCCATTGGAACATGGCTCTCGCTACGGAGAGTCTCGGGACATTCGACGAGGCCGAGAAGCACTATGAGCGCGTGACTCAGCTGCAGCCGGGCTGGAAGGAAGCCGCCGCGCGGCTCTCCCGCTTGCGGCCCGCAAGTTGATCGCCAGTGCGATCCCAGTGTGATCAATAAGCTCAGTCGGCGAGGGGCGGATACCACGGCGCTGGCGCGGGCAGCGAAGATACCTCCGAGATCAGCGCCGTGAGGCAAGCTCCTCAAGCAAGCTAGTCTAGCTCTAGCCTAGCGCCTGGGGCCAGTTAGACATCGAGATTCCGGACGTCCAACGCGTTGTCTTCGATGAACTTCCGACGATTTTCGACGCTTTCGCCCATCAGCGTGGAGAAGATCTCGTCGCTTTCCACCAAGTCTCGCAATTCCACACGCAGCAGCGTCCGGCCTTCGGCGTTCATCGTCGTATCCCAGAGCTGGCTGGCGTTCATCTCGCCCAACCCCTTGTATCGCTGGACATTGCAGTCCCGGGTACCTTCTTCTTTGACGTACTCAAGAAGCTCCCGCCACGTGGGGATGGGTTCGGACCGCGACTCCTTTGTGATTTGGAATGGGGG
>CAYLSS010000854.1:0-2753 GCA_964385765.1 uncultured Solibacteraceae bacterium | reverse complement strand
TCTCCACGACCATGCCATGAGGGCTTTTTCCCGGATAGGGCAGCGAATGAACGGCTTCTGAGCCGATCATGTTTGCCTTTTCCAAAGCCCGCCACAGAGCCTTCGCGTACGAAACGTCTTCCTTGCCGCCGAAAGGCGCGGGCATGGACTGGGCATGGAGCGAGACTGCGCCCGCGACGAGAAGAATCGCGGTTAGTGAGGTTGCGAGGCCTTTGGCCAACCTGTTTTTTCCGAAGGTAAACACTTTCATTGTCAACTCCTTTTCGATCGAATCCTGATGAACTCGGTCTGTTCCGTGTTTCGCCGCATAGAGGGAACTTGTTACGAAAAAAATGTAATCTTAGTTTCGGAAGGCTGAAGCCGCTTGGGCGGGATGAATCTGAAGAAAGTTACACTAGTTAACCGCCCCGACAATCATCACCAGTTGCCACGATTTGCCACCATCCCGATTTCGGTGGGGTGGCCGGTTCGCGATGTCGGCCCATAACTTTGGGGTGGTCCCGAGCGAACAGTGAGCGAATACCGGAAGAGGCTTTGAGATTGTGGCATGATCGGGGAAAGGTACTGGAAGTTCAGTAGCTGCTGCAGCCCGGAGAGAGCCTTTCTCCCGATGCCGGCTCGAGAATGTCGTCCAAGGAGCACAACCAATTGGCCCGGTTGATCAGATCCGGATACAAGTTCAGGCCGAGCGGCGACAGGGCGGAAGCGGATGCTCCGCCGGGTGTCGCTGGATCGCTGCTGGACGCCGCGCCTCAGGGCGCCGTGGCGCTGGGCAGGTCGGGAACGATCATCTATCTGAACGGCGCCGCAAGGGCTATGTTCCAACTGCAGTCCACCGAAGCCATAGGACAGAAGATCGAGAGACTTCTCCCACGTATTTCGGTGCAGAGTCTTATCGATCGGGTGGATGGCGCCGCGGAGGCCCCGGCGGCAGCGGCGAGGTGCGTGCTGGAGACTTCCGGCCGCCGGAGAAACGGCGACGAGTTCCGCGCGACGGTTCAGCTCGCTGATTTGCGATCCAGCGAGGCGGATCTATTGGGGCTCTTCATTTCCGAGGCCGGGAGTGGGGATTCCGCCGGCAGCGCCCTCCTACGGGAACTGGCCGAACTGCCGGAGGTCAACCCGTTTCCTGTCATACGCGTCGACGATTCCGGAAATATTCTGTACTCGAATCCGGCGGCGCGGCAATTCACCGAACGCATCGGATATTCTGGAAAGAAGATTACTGACTTGCTGCCGGACGGTTTTCTGACGACGGTGCGGGCAGCGATCGCCGAAGATCGAACTGTCATCGAGGATACCCGGCGTGTCTTGGGTCGCATACTCTCCTTCACATACCGGCCTATCAGCCAGATGCGCCAGGTCTTCGTCCTGATTGTCGATGTCACGGAACGCGTCGAGGCCATAGATCAGTGCCGCACCTATGCAGGTGAGCTGGAAGAAACGAATCGCCAGCTCCGGAATACCCAGGCCCAGTTGATTCAGTCGGGAAAGATGGCGGCCCTGGGAAACCTGGTAGCGGGAGTCGCGCACGAGATTAACACTCCGCTCGGCATCGTTCACAGTAACAACCAGACGGTGAATGTGTGTGCCGCTAAGATCCGGCGATTGATTGATGAGTCCGGCGAAGCCGGGAATAGCGAGACTTTCGCGAAACTGCTCCCCATCCTTCAGACAGTGGAGAATCTTGGCGCCATAAACCGTGACGCGATCGGACGCATCACAAAGATTGTCGACAGTCTGCGAAGCTTTGCCCGCCTTGACCGGGCGGAGATGGACCTGGTCGATATCCATGAAGGGCTGGAGACAACAATCACGCTGCTGCAGAGTGAGCTGAAGCGCCAGGCGAGAATCCATCGCGACTACGGCGACGTCCCGCATCTTTACTGTTACCCTCAGCAACTCAATCAAGTCTTCATGAACTTGCTGTCGAATGCGGCCCAGGCAATCGAGACAACCGGAGATATCTATATCCGGACCCGCGCCGAGGCCGGTTGGGTGATAGTTGAAATCGAAGACAACGGACAAGGGATCAAGGACGAGCATCTGCAACGCATCTTCGATCCCGGATTCACCACGAAAGGCGTCCAGACCGGTGTCGGGCTGGGGCTTGCAATCTCCTATCGCATTGTGGAAGATCATCGAGGTCTGCTGGAAGTCGCCAGCAAGTTCGGAGAAGGCTCCAAGTTCACCGTTCGTTTGCCGCTCCGGCCTTTGCACGGGGATGACTGACACAGCAGATGAAGAATGACATAATGCGTAGTTGATTGACGGTGTCGAACGGGGAGAACTTTTTGTCGATTGCTTTTTCCTGGCCCATTGTACGGCGCGCTCTTTTTTACGCCTTGATTGTCGGACCGATTCTCATCCTCATCAACCATTGGGATAGTCTTTTCGCCGGGCAGATCAGCATGGAGCGGCTGGCGCGGATGGCGCTCACATGCATCGTTCCATATTGCGTCTCCACATTCTCGAGTGTCAGCACGCTGCGTGATAGGACGGTTCAGAATGCATCGCGACGGCCGGCGGGCAAGCCTCAGTCAAATTCATCGGAGTAGGTGCGTGGCGACGAGGGCGCAGGCAATAACTCGCGGATTGCCGAACCGGCATGGTCCCGCGGGGCGCCGCCCGCAATGAACCCAAGCGGATGGCTTGTTCCGACGCCGGTTGAACGTGGCAAGCTGGTGAATGACGAAAGACGCTCCGGCGTCTTCGTCCAGTCGCGTAGCTATGAGGTTCTTCGACAGGTTTTT
>CAYLSS010000853.1:0-2757 GCA_964385765.1 uncultured Solibacteraceae bacterium | reverse complement strand
GGTAGGAGCCCATGAAGCGGGCAATGTTCCGCATCAGCTCCCACCAGGCGGTGGAGTATCGGGCGCAGCCGTAAAACTGCTGGAGATGCCGGTCGCTGAAATTGAAATAGTTCGTGATGGCGAGCGGTATCGGCGACGGGACGGCGGCGTCGTGGACCCGAACCCGGTAGGGGAGCCGGGCGAGCTCATCGCGGCCCTGGCGCAGCCGGACTTCTCCCTGATACTCACCGGGTACCTGGTTGGCAGGGACATGGACTGTGAGCCACAGGGACGTGGTCGTGTCCTTCGCGACCGTGATCGGGAACTCCTCGAGCACGGCATCGGGGAAGAGAGCCGGCGCTTCTCTCACCAGCTCCTCGGGCGGGGTGTCAGTCGAGTTCGTTGTGACGGTGACATGTTTCACCCAGCGCACGCGGATTGACTCCATCGGCAGCCCGGGCCCGGTCAGCGGCAATGCATCCGCGTACAAATCGCCGACGGCGTGGGGAGCGCGCAGGGCGATCTGGATGCTTGTGTTGGAGTTGCGCGCGGCGTCGAAGGCGGCCTCGGCCAGCTCCGCAGTGCCGGCCTCATCATCCGGGAACACCTTGGTCAGCGCGTCGACGAACCAGTATCGGAGCGAGGTGGGTCTGCTGCAGCTCACAGTCAGTAACACTGCGGCCATGACCAGCGCTGTCAATAATCTCCTCTTGTTCATCATGACTTGCCTCCTCTACTGCAGAGCTTCCAGAAGCCGCCGGTGGAGCGTCCGGAACGCCGCCGGGTCGCGTACGTAGTCATTGATGTGCGGGATGGCGATTTCAGCCAGTTCTCTTGCCGCATCGGGGTCCGACCGCGCCAGAAGGGTAAGCAGCTCGAAGTCTTCGATCCCGGCGCGCATTGCTTCCAGCCGGATCGAGCTGAGGATTGAGTTGCCCGCCGGATTCGGATAGACGATCGCGTTGTCGCCGGCCGGAAGCAGCGTGCGATTGTTATTGATCAAGAGTTGGACGTTCTTGAATGGCTTCGGACCCCAGTAGTTGCCTCCCCAATGCAAGAAGCCGGTCAGATCATGCCGGAAGTTGAACCAGTGGAGCAGCCGGACCTTGAGCAGAGAGTAGTCGATGAAGCGGTTCAGGTAGCGGCCTTGCGGAGAGACGCAGGTATAGTACCAGGCCCGCCCGCCGCGCTCGACGTGGTCGGCGATCACCTCGAGCCGATGGTCGAAGCTACCCAGCACCGGAACCCAGATATCGCAGACATCGGCAAAGAAACTGATGTCCTGGTTCAGGCTGACGGCATCGATGGTCGGAATGCCGGGCAGGCTTTCCCGGATGATTTGGGCGTATCGCCGGTAGCTAGGCGCCTCGCGGTCATGCGGTTCGTCATGGACATGCTGGATGTAGTGGTCGCGCCATCCTTTCTCCTCGAGGTGGGCGTAGAGGGCGCTCAGGAAATCGCGCATGGAACGCTCGGCGCGGGGATCATCGGGCTCCAACCGCGCCCGCACCAGCCTGCCCTCTTCAATGACCCAGACCGGAATCACGATCGGGCTGAAGAAGCCGGAACTGCGCCCCAGAAGATGTCCGCCCTCGATGGTGCCGATCACGCCGGCGCGCTTGAAGGTCTCCACCCAACGGTCGAGCCGGTCGAAGTTGTAGCGGACGCCGTTCAGGAACAGTGAAGCGTCCGTCAATGACCACACCGGCGTCAGCATGACATTCTGCCGGTGGTCCGCCATCACGCGCCCAATGTTTTCGAGCAACTGCCAGTATTCGTCCGAATACTCCTCGACGTCGTAGAACCGCTGCAGGTTGTCCGCGCCGAGGTTGAACCAGTTGGTCACATGGAGGGTCTGTTGCGCGGGGACTTCGGCCTCCATGACGCGGATGGTGAAGTCACGCGAGGCCAGCGTATTCTCGCCCGCCCGCAGTGTGATGGAGCCGCGGTAGTCGCCGGGCGCTGTACCGGCGGGGCAATGGACCGTGATCCATAGCGATTGCGTGTGATTCGCCTGGAGCGCGAACGGGAAGTCCTCGCGCAGCGGATCGGGGAAGAGGGCCGGAGCATCGTGGACCACCTCCTCGAATGTAGAGCGCGGCGTATTCGATCCGACCGGCACGTAGTCGACCCACCTGACGGTCGCATCGAGGGATCCGCCACCGGCTTCCGGAGGATCGAGATCAACCGACAACTCTTCGATAGCGGACGCCGATCGGACCGCGAGCTGGAGACTGGCATGGCCGTTCCGCGCCACCCACCATGCATCGACGCCGCTTTCATTGGTCCCGGAGGGGGTGTCGGGGAAGACTTTCACCAATGGGTCGACGTACCAGGCGCTCAGCCCTCCGCGTCCCCCGCATGCTGCGAACAGAGCGGCTGCGACGAGAAGACCTCCGAGCGCTAGCTGACGAGGCCGTTTCATTTTCACCTCCCTGGCACCCGGTCTCGAGCGAGTGCCGGATTCAGGTCTGTTCAACGGGCAGACTGTCGCACAGGAACACGCTGTCGATCGTGCCTGTTGCGCCCGGCCGTGTTTGGCGCCGGCGGTTGCCCGCGTGGCCGATGGCCATGGATGCGAAAACAAGTATGACGTCCGATGCGGGAAATCGCAACCCGTGAATTCGATCCGATTGTCGTTTCCCAGCCCGATCCTATTGGCTCTCAAGGTGGTTATGGTGTACGTTTACATTAGGGATAGTAGCACTCGTTTGGTGTTAACGATACCGGACTTCATATGACGGGCAAACATTGGAGCGCTGGACTCTTCCTGATTTT
>CAYLSS010000852.1:0-2765 GCA_964385765.1 uncultured Solibacteraceae bacterium | reverse complement strand
GGATCTTCCGGGTGTAGGGTGGACAGCTCGCGAAGGATTTCGCGGGTCCGTTCATCGCGGGCCGGCGGCGCCTGGAGGACCACCTCGACGATTTGGTCGCCGCGAGTCTTTTTGCGACTGTTTGTAACTCCCTTTTCGCGCAGACGAAACTTCTGACCATTGCGCGTCCCCTGCGGGATCTTCAGCAACGCCCGTCCATCAATAGTGGGGACCTCGATTTTCGTTCCGAGGGCGGCTTCCCATACCGTGACCGGAACACGGATCTTGATGTCATCGCCGGAGCGTTCAAAGAACGAGTGATCTCTTACCCGGACAGTGATATACAGATCGCCGGGACTGCCTCCCATCGTTCCGGCGTTGCCCCGCCCGGCCACGCGGAGCCGGCTCCCGGATTCCACACCCGGCGGAATGCGCACATCGACATTTTCCGTGGACAACGTCCGGCCTTCACCCCCGCAGGAGGGGCACGCATTCTTGATCTTTCCGGATCCGTCACAACGGGGGCATGTCAGGTTGAACCGCATCGCGCCGGCCATCTGGCTTACCTGGCCCTGGCCGCCGCATTCCGGGCAGACTGTCGTATTCCCGCCGACCGAACCGGTCCCGCCGCACTTTCCACAGGCGGCCTGGCGATTGATCTTCAGACGTATCTGCGTTCCGCGGATCGCCTCCCAGAAATCGATATTGAGCGCGTATTCGAGATCCGTTCCTCTCGCCGCCTGGGCCTGTGTCTTTTGCGCACCCCGGCGTCCGCCGAAGAACTGGCTGAAGATATCGCTGAAGCCGCCGCCGCTCTCGCCGAAAGGCGGTTCCTGGGTCCGTCCTCCGCCGGGACCCGTCCGGAAGTCCGAGAAATCGAATCCACCGAAATCGAATCCGAACCCGGCATTGGGACCCTGCTGATATCCGCCTCCGCGAGGCTGGGCGTGCTCGGAGTAGAAGCCGAACTGGTCGTACATCTGCCGCTTTTTCGGGTCATTGAGAATGCTGTAGGCTTCCTGGACCTTCTTGAAGCGCTCCTCGGCCGCCTTGTCGCCGGGATTGAGATCCGGGTGGTATTTACGGGCCATACGCTTGTAGGCCTTGCGAACCTCTTCCGGTGAGGCGCCCTTCTTTAACCCCAGCGCTTCGTAATAATCGGTGTTGGGCGGCATGAGATCTCTCCCGGGATTAGGCGGGGAAACAGACCCTCCTCACCCAGCGGCTATGGGCCGCTGCATCGGAAGACCTGTTTCCCTGCCTGCGCCTACTCCTTCTTCTGGTCGTCGACATCGACGAACTCGGCATCGACGACATTATCCTTGTCCTTATCTTCCTTGGGCTGTCCTTCTCCCGGGGGCGGCGCTTGCTCGCCGGCGCCGGCCGCCCCGGCTTCGGCGGCCGAAGACTTATACATCGCTTCCGCCAGCTTGTGCGACGCCTGGTTCAGCTTGTCCATCGAGGACTTGATCTGCTCGAGGCCGCCCTCGGCCACTGCTTTCTTGGTTTGTTCGAGGGCCTCCTCGACCTGCTTTGCATCGGCATCGGCAATCTTGTCGCGATGCTCCTTCAGCATCTTGTCAACGCTGTAGACCATCGAGTCAGCCTGGTTCTTGGCCTCGATTTCTTCCTTCTTCCTCTTGTCCTCGCTGGCGTGAGCCTCGGCTTCCTTGGCCATCTTCTCAACCTCGTCCTTGCTGAGACCGGAGGTAGAAGTGATTGTGATCTTCTGCTCGTTGTTGGTCGCCCGATCCTTCGCGGTTACATTCAGGATTCCATTGGCGTCGATGTCGAAGGTCACCTCGATCTGAGGAACGCCGCGGGGAGCCGGAGGAATTCCAACCAACTGGAAGACTCCGAGCAAGCGATTGTCCGATGCCATTGATCGCTCGCCCTGGAAGACCTTGATCTCCACCGACGTCTGGTTATCGGCGGCCGTGGAAAAGACCTCGCTCTTCCGGGTGGGAATTGTCGTATTGGGGTCAATCAGCTTGGTGAAAACGCCGCCCAGCGTCTCGATTCCGAGCGAAAGCGGCGTGACGTCGAGCAGCAGCACGTCTTTGACATCGCCGCCGAGCACCCCGCCCTGGACGGCCGCGCCAATGGCTACGACCTCATCCGGGTTCACGCTTCTGTTCGGTTCCTTGCCGAACAGGTCCTGGACCGATTTCTGCACCGCCGGGATCCGGGTGGAGCCGCCGACGAGCACGACTTCGTGAATGTCCTTCGGGGAGAGGCCCGCGTCGGAGAGCGCCTGCTTGCAGGGCTCGATCGTGCGCCGGATGATATCGTCGATCATCTGCTCGAAACGCGCCCGGGTGAGCTTCATCACGAGATGCTTCGGTCCCGTGGCGTCGGCGGTAATGAAGGGGAGATTGATCTCCGTTTCCAGCACCGTCGACAGTTCGATCTTCGCCTTCTCGGCTGCCTCCTTGAGCCGCTGGAGCGCCATTTGATCCTTCGACAGGTCAATGCCCTGCTCTTTCTTGAATTCCTCGACGATCCAGTCGATCAGGCGCTGGTCGATATTGTCGCCGCCCAGATGGGTGTCTCCATTGGTCGCTTTCACCTCGACCACACCTTCACCGACCTCGAGGATTGAGATGTCGAACGTCCCGCCGCCGAAGTCATAGACGGCGATGGTCTCGTCCTTTTTCTTGTCAAGACCATAGGCCAGGGCCGCGGCCGTCGGCTCGTTGATGATTCGCTTCACCTCGAGTCCGGCAATCTGGCCGGCGTCTTTTGTGGCCTGGCGCTGGGAATCGTTGAAGTAAGCCGGCACCGTG
>CAYLSS010000851.1:0-2775 GCA_964385765.1 uncultured Solibacteraceae bacterium | reverse complement strand
GCCATTCGGACCGACGAACGCATGGAAACAAGCCTGCCTGGAGTCTATGCCGCGGGCGATTGCGCCGAGACGATCCACCTGGTGAGCGGACGGCCGTGCTATATCCCGCTGGGAACCACTGCCAACAAGATGGGCCGCGTGGCCGGCGCGAACGCGGCCGGCCGGCGGGAGCGTTTCCGGGGGGTGACCGGAACGTCGATTGTTCACGTTTGCGGCCTGAGTGTCGGGCTGACCGGGCTGACCCCTTCGCAGGCCAGGGGCGAGGGCTTCCATTCAGTCTCGGCCGCCGTTGAGGCGCCCGAGCGTCCATCTTATTTCCGCAGCAGGAACACGACCATCGAACTGGTGGCCGAGCGCGGCAGCGGCCGATTGCTGGGGGGCATCGTGATCGGCGAGCAGGGCGTCGCGGGACGGATCAATGTCCTGGCGACGGCTCTCCAAAGCCGGCTGGGCGTCGACGAGCTCGAATCTCTGGATCTTGCGTACACCCCGCCGCTCGCGCGAGTGTGGGATCCGCTGCTGATCGCCGCCCAGCAGCTCCGGAAATTGCTAGACTGAGCAGAATTGCGAGGCTGACCGAATGCTTGAACCGAGACAGGCGGCGCCGGAGTTTGAGCTCGAAGACATGGACGGCGAGCGTCATGCCCTGAGCGGGCTGGTCGCCGAGGGACCGATTGTGCTGGCCTTTTTCAAGGTTTCCTGCCCGGTGTGCCGGTTCGCGTTCCCTTTTCTGGAACGAATGGCGAGCGGTTCGTCCGGGAAAACAGTGCGCTTCTACGGTGTCTCCCAGGACGACGAATCAACGACCAGGCAATTTGTCGAGGAACTGGAGATCCGTTTTCCGACTTTGCTCGACCAGGACGATGAGGGATACCCCGCGAGCAATGCCTACGAGATTCGCACCGTTCCGTCGGTATACGTGATCGAGTCCGACGGCACGATCAGCGCCGCGTTCGCGGGCTTCGAGAAGGTGGCGCTCGAGGAGCTCGGACAGCGTGTCGGCACGCCGCCGTTCAAAGAAGGCGAGAACGTCCCCGCGTTCCAGCCCGGATGAAGCTCGAAGAATTGACCTCCGGGTGAGGTTACAATCAACAGGAAGCAGGAGCAGATGCCGGGCAAGCTACATGAAGTCCTCGATTCGGCCGCCGCGATCGCCAAGGGGCTGAGCGTGACGATGAAGGAGATGCTTTCTCCTACCATCACGGAGGACTATCCGGATGCTCCGCCGCAGTTTCAGGAACGATTTCGCGGCGAGCACATCCTGCAGCGAGACGAGAACGGCCTGGAGAAGTGTGTCGGTTGCTTCCTGTGCGCGATCGCCTGCCCGTCCAACTGCATCTACATCGAGGCGGCGGAAAACACCGCCGAAAACCGGATCAGCGGGGGCGAGCGCTACGCGAAGGTGTACAACATCGACTACAACCGCTGCATTTTCTGCGGCTACTGCGTGGAAGCCTGCCCTACCGACGCCATCACCCACGGGCACGGATTCGAGCTGGCCAGCTACAACACGACTACGCTCATCCGACGCAAAGAGGACATGCTCGTGCCGATTGAAGTCGCCTCACCGGCTGCCGAGTGAGGCGGGCCAATCCCGCCCACCTGGCCGTTTTCACGAAACGCTCCATCAGGCTAAGCATTCAGAACGCCGCAGCCGACCATCGCGGGGTGTCGGCGCAGCTCCCCCGGCCAGACTTGGCTGTTGAGAAGTACTAGGAAATCTTCACTGAGGCATCCTGCCTAGCGCGATATCCGAACTTTTTTGTCAAATTAAGTTACGCTTCGAGCGAATAGCTCGGATTAATGCAGATTTGACTTGCCCCCCGATGGTCCAGAATAAGGCAAGAATAAAGAATAGGAATTCTGATACTAGGTACTATGTCGGGAAACGCAGGATCATGACTTTCAAACGACTACACAAAACATTACTCTGGTGTGCAGTTCTCATGTCCATTGCGTTGTTGGACTCGGCGAAAGACTTCCACACTTCCGGCTCCCAGAACGTCAAGCTTACGTACACGATCCAAAGTGATTCCGGAAAGTTGCTCACCACACTCTTCGATAACCCAGGAGAGGACGGGGCGGTCTTCAGTCGCGAGATCTACCGCTCTTACACCTTGGGGAAAACGACGGTCGTTCCATCGGCGAGCTGCACGTGGTTTGATGTTCCCAGTGTTTTCGCAAGCGATTGCCAGGCTGACGAGTGCGGAGGAGCATACATGGGCCCCTACAGCCATCAGTGTGATTATCAATGCGGAGGAAATACATTCGACAAGTACACCTCGAATCCGCTGTGGTACGGACCGAGAGATGGATGGCAGTACGATGGTGGAACTGACTGCGGTCCCTGTCAAATGTGCAGAGAGGATGGGTGTACGGTGTGAAGGAGCGAACATGTCAATTGCAGGTCGAAAGGCAATATCGTTTCCGGTCCAGTTCTTGATCGCGGCGGTTCTAACCGCAGGCCCAGCGAGCAGCGGCGAGGGCATCGACGTTGTCCGTGAGACGCAGATTGTTCGTGCCAAGGGTAGTCTGGCCGCCCCTCCGGAATGGCAGCATGGATTACTCGTTGGATTTGAAAGGACCCCAGTGACGGCGCCACCAGTCTATGCCTACGACGCCGCTGGGAAAGTGGTGTTCGAGTCCCAACTGGAGATCGAAGGTGCGGTCCGCGTGCTTCCGGATTCGATCGCGGCCTCCCCGCATGGCGACGTGGTCGTGTCTGGCAGCGCTTTCGACACTGCTGGAGGAGGAGTCGCGTTCTTAGCCTGGTTG
>CAYLSS010000850.1:0-2777 GCA_964385765.1 uncultured Solibacteraceae bacterium | reverse complement strand
AGCTTCTCGCCGAGGTGCCAGCCATGGTCGCTCCACAGGATGACGGTGGTCTCGTCCTTGAGCGGGCTCGAATCAAAGGCGTCCAGCACCATGCCGACCGCCGCGTCGGCGAACGCGATCGAAGCAAGATAGCCCTGCACTGCCTTCCGCCACTCGTCGTGTTCGGTGACCTTGCGGTGATCGCCATCCGGCTTCGCCATCTGTCGCCCGATCGGCGGGACGTCGTCCAGGTCGTCCTCGCGAATCGTGGGTAGCGTAATGCTCCCAAGCGGGAACATATCGAAGTATTTCTCCGGCGCGTACCACGGAAGGTGCGGCCGGAAGATGCCGCAGGCCAGGAAGAGCGGCTTGTCGTGTTTGGCGTGAAGCTGATCCGCCGCCCACCGGGCTACCTTCATGTCTCCCATCTCCTCATCCTTCACCTTCACCGGACCCCAGTCGAAGTGCGCTGTCTTCGGAATCCCGTTCAGCGGACGATTCGGCGGCATGGGATCCTCGGGCTTGTTTTGCGTCTGCGACGGGAAGTACTCATGCCAGCTCGGCGGGTCCGGATATCTTCCGTGGTAGATCTTGCCGCCGCCGATCGCCTTGTAGCCCTGGGCCATGAAGTGCTGCGGCAAAGTCACCGCATCTCTGAGGACGGGCGACTGCCGCCACGGCTGCGGGTTCAAATAGACGCCGGAAGTCGCCGGCCGAATGCCGGTCATCAGCGCCGCGCGCGATGGATTGCATGCGGGAGCGGCGCAATGCGCATTGGTAAAGTTCACGCCGCGAGCGGCCAGCCGGTCCAGGTTCGGCGTTTTCGTATCGGGATGACCGCCAAGGCTGCCGATCCAATCATTCAGATCGTCGATGGCGATGAACAACACATTGCGCCGGCCGTCCGAGCCAAGGGCCTTCGAGGGAAGAATGGCGGGTGCGCCGGCCGCAATGCTCAGGAACTGCCGTCGATTCGGACGCCGGGTCATGAGAGTCTCCAATCGCTCCAAATCCTATCGCGACACGGTTCCCGTCCGCTACTGCTTCGTCGCTTGCCGGATCTGCTCGAGCCACCCGCGGACAACCTCCGCCCGGGGCGAGTCGGGATGCCGCTCCAGGAAGTCCTTCATCTCCCGGACCGCATTCTCGGCATCGCCCCGCAGCGCGTGGATCTTGGCGAGCGTCATCTGCGGATGCGAGAAGTGGTTCGGATCAATCCGCTTGGCCGAGGTCAGGAACTTGATCGCCTTTTCCTGGTCGCCGAGATAGTGCCAGTTTAAGCCGAGCTGTGAGTTTGGCAGCGCCTCGTCCGGACGCATCTTGACGGCGTATTCGTTGTACTGCAGCGCCTCCCGGTACTCGCCCAGGGAGAGCAGCGCCCCGCCCAGGTTGACCACCGGAGAGTAAGCCCCCGGCTCGTGCTCAAGCGCCGTCCGGAAGTATTTCGCGGCATCCTCGTAGCGGCCTGACTGATAGGCGATTGTGCCGAGATTGTTCCACGCCACGACATAGTGCGGCGCAATCTCGACCGCCCGCTCGAGATGCTCGATCGCGCCCTCGACATCGCGCTTGTTGAGCCGCTTCTGCGCCCGTTCCCATTCCTTCTCCGCCGGCCGCGGAATGCTGAGCGCCCGCGCCGAGACCGTGTTCGACGCTTCGATGGCTTCGCCCGTCGCCTCGAACGGAATCGTCACCTCCACCCGCCCTCTGTCATCAGCGAAGCTCGGCGTGACGGCCACCGTCCGCCGGCACTGCCCCCGTCCCGGCAGGAAGACGATCACCGTGTACTGGCCGGCATCCAGGTTCTTGAACTTGAACCGTCCCTTGTGATCGCTAACGGTATCGGCCTCGAAAGGAAAGTCCGAGCCGTGCAGCATGACCGAGGCAAACTTCCCGGGCGCCGGCTCGACCCTCCCTCGCAATTCCAGTTCCTGCCCGGCCAGCGGAACAGCCAGGACGCCCATCAGCACTCCGGCTGTCAGGCATGTGTGCACGACACCAATCTACTACGTCGCTACTTAGTGGGGCAGAGTATCCTGCCGGATGGTCAGGGGGATGTCGGTCGAAAGCAGATGCAGGTCGCGCTGTGGGAATGGAATCTCGATCTTGCCCCGGCTCACCGGCAGCCCTGTGACGTCCCCCCTCCGGAACCGCACCCACCCTTGCCGCCGCCTTCCGTGAGGCCGGCCTCCCGTCCGCCTCTGCCGGCCAGGATTAGCCTGCTTCGCGCACCGGCGCTGCCGCATCCAAAACAGGATGCAAGACAATCAATTCCTGCAGCTACTGGCGAACTATGGAAAGGATTGGGCCATCTCGGGCGGTATTCTTTTGGCGGCTGTTCTCGCCGGCCACCTGGCTTTCCGGATGGTTCGATTAGCGCTCAAGCGCATGAGTGGGCGGACCCGAAGCACCGCCGATGATGCCCTCATCCACCATGGAGAGCGGCCCGCAAGAACCATCCTGCCGCTGCTGGCGGTGTTTTTCGTGCTTCCTCTGATCCACTTGCCGGAGAGTCTTTACAGCCCGCTGCGCCACCTGCTGCTTCTGCTGCTGATCGCTTCATTTGCGTGGCTCGTCCTCTCGCTGAGCCGCGCGGTCGACGACGTGGTGGACGAGAAGTACCGGCTGGACGTCGCCGACAACCTGCTGGCGCGCCAGGTCCATACGCAAATGCAGGTGCTGCGGCGGGTCTTCGCCATCGTTTTGTTGATCATCACCCTCTCGATCATGTTGATGACCTTCCCCGACGTCCGCCAAGTGGGCGCCACGCTGTTCGCCTCGGCGGGCGTCGCCGGACT
>CAYLSS010000849.1:0-2784 GCA_964385765.1 uncultured Solibacteraceae bacterium | reverse complement strand
CGCGACCCAGCCCCGGGACGTGGAGACATTGAGATAACCGAGATTCAGGCCAGTCGCGTTGGTGAGGCGCTCGACGTCAATTGTAAGGATGCCGGTCGACGAATTCTCCTTGTCGGCGTTACTGAAGTCATAGCTGATCTGCTCGATGGTCACCGCTCCGCCGAACGGAAACAAGGTCTCCCGCCCGCTCGACAGGTTGACGAGCGCGGCGTCAATCTCGCCGTTGAACGTCGGATCGAATGACTCGCTGGTGACCGGCAATGTGTCGCTATCCACGGACATCGCGAGCAGGTCGTTCCCCCGGGGGTCCGACGCGGCGCCGTTGATAAAGCCCAGGCCCAGGCAGCCATGCTCATGCCGTGCTCCGCCGTGACTCACATGCTCGATGCGGACCGAGTTCGGACCCAGGCAGGGAGCGAGAAAGTCGATCGTCGCCGGCTCGAACGAGTCGGTGTTGCCGAGGAGGCTGAAGGAAAGAAAACCACCGCCCGGCGCGGTAGCGGCAGTCATCGCGAAGAGCTCGTCAACAAACGGTCCGCCGCCCAACCAAGTCCATCCGAGCGTGGGCGGGGCCAGCGGATCCGGCGGCACATTGAAGACGGCCACGAAGGGATCGGCAAGACCGTGAAAGTTCACCGGAAAGTCCGGCACCGCCGGGAAATCGGATGAGTTGGTAGTGCCGCCGATCGCCACCTGGCCGATCGGACTCATCACCAGTTCCCAGACCTCCTCCTGTCCGGAACCACCGAGCAGCGTACTGTAGTTGAGCGCGCCGAGGTCCGACGGCATCTTGGTGAAGAAAGCGTCGCCGGGCCCCAGAAGTTCGCTCTGGAATGGATTGCCCGCCAACGGGAAGTCATCCGAGAAGGTGAAGCCCGCCACGCAGACGCCGCCTTCCGCGTTCAAGGCCAGCCCACGTCCGATGTCGTTGGACGATCCTCCGAGCAGGGTTGACGAGACAATCGCGTTTCCGGCCGGCGATATCGAGGTGACGAAGGCGTCGGCCCCACCAGCCGGATCGGTTTGAACCGCGCCCGGTGTGGTCGGGTAGTTCGGCGATGTCGTCCAGCCGGCCAGGTGGAACCCGCCGGCGTCATCGAGTGCGAGCGCGAACGGAAACTCATCAGCGCTGCCGCCCAGGTAGGAAGCGCGTTCGATCAGAGTGCCGGACGAGCCTAGCCGCAGCAGGAATATATCACTGTCCCCGCCTCCGAAAGCCGGCTGAAACCCGCTTTCGGTAAATGGCAGATCGGTTGAAGTGGTGGCTCCCACGACGATCACCCGGCCTCGGTCGTCCACTTCGATCCGAACTCCCTGTTCCGAACCGGCGCCCCCGTAGTAAGTCGCATAGTCCAATGTGGAGAGATCCGGATCCAGCCGGGCGACGAACACGTCGGCGCCGCCACCGATCTGCGGCTGCGCCGGGTTGGCGAGCGGGAAGTTGGAGGACGTGGTCATGCCCGTGACGAAGACATTGCCCTCCGCGTCGGTAGTAACGCCGAACGCCCGGTCGTCACCTTCCGCTCCCAGGTGAGTCGAGGCGAGGATCGGGTCGATGACGAGGGGGCGTGAAGCATCGTAGTCTCCTACGACGAAACGGAGCCGATTCTGTTCCCACTGGTACGCGCCAGCCACCGAGTGGCGCCGATCTCCGTCCTGCTGATAGATGCGAGGCTTCTGCATCAGAAGCTCGCCGTGGCGGTGTGTGATCAGCAGGTCGCCCTCAGGGGTCAAGCGGATCTCATTCGCGCCCTCGAATGACAGCCGGACTTGTTCCGGATCCGCGCCCGGAGCAACGATCAGATCGTACTCGAGCTGTCCACGATGGCCGTAGTAGACCAGATCGATGCCCGGGTAGACGTCCTCGTACAAGACGCGCGCGTAGTGCGGCACATTCGTGACGGCCTCCGCGCCGAGGAAGTAGTTGCTGTGGCCTCCCAACTGCCGCCGGCCCGTGACTCTCGGCCTCGGGTTCGCCCCCTGCAATCGCATCCGCAACACTACCGGACTCGACTCCGCGCGGCTCCAGGAACGCTCCGGGGCGCCTATCTGCTTGAGCGTCGGTGGCACGCTGGACACCGGCTGGAATACGAATACAGCCTCGGCGTCGCCCAGGAAGAATCGCGAATTCCCAACCCGGGCGGTGAAACGCATCTCCTCCGTGACCTGACCGAGATTCGGCTCGAAGTGCAGCGGCAGCCGGCCAATATTCGTGGCTACGGCAAAGACCGGCACCGAAACAACCCAAAGACCCAGAAACAGTAAGCCTCTCATGTCCCCCTCCATCGTCCGGCTGACCAGTGACGTGGTTGACCATGTTAACGCAATCTAAACTTCGTAGTTCCGAACTCATGAGATACCGTCATTCCGCCGGGAGATTGAACGGCTCCGCGCCCACCCGCCGGGCCCAGGCCTCCCACTCCTCGGCAAGCTCCCTGGTCAGTTCGGGATAGTCATCCGCCAGGTTGTTGGTCTCCGAGCGATCTTTCTCCATGTCGTAGAGTTCCCACTCGATCTCCCAGGGCATGCGTTTACCCCAGACAACCTTCCATTTCCCCTTGCGCAGCGCCCTCGCTTTCTGGTGCTCGAAGGCGAGGCTCCGCTCGGGCAGTCTCCCGCCGGCGAAGACAGGCAGTAGGTTTTCCCCTTCCAGCGGCAGGATGGAGCGGCCCCGGAATTCCCGCGGATACTCGGCTCCGCTGGCGGCACAGATCGTCGGCAAAACATCCACCAGGTGAGCCGGCTCGCGGATGAAGCCGCTCCGGCGTTCGATCCCCTCAGGCC
>CAYLSS010000848.1:0-2788 GCA_964385765.1 uncultured Solibacteraceae bacterium | reverse complement strand
CCGGCGCTGCTGGCCGAGCCGTTCATGGTCGCGCCGCTCCGAGCCGCGCCGGTCGCCGCGATCCTCTATCAGGGGTTGGTGGTCGCGAGCATCTGCTTCATCATCTGGACCCTTCTTCTGCGGCGGCACAGCGCCGGCACCCTGGCCATGTTCGCCTTTACGGTACCGCTGTTCGGGATCCTGGCAAGCGCCGTGGTTTTCGATGAGCCAATCACCGGTCGCATTGTGCTGGCCGCCGCCCTGGTCGGGTCGGGCATTCTGATCGTCATGCGTTCCTCGAAACGCGCCGAGATCGACCGCCGCCAGGATGACGCCGCCATGTCCGCGTCGGTAGAAAGCTGATCATCCTCAAAGGCGAGCGTCTTAGGTAGATCCCCCTGGTCGGCCGCCACTGCCGGAGCTATACTGGAATTGACATGAGGCATCCAGCTTCAGCCCGTCCCTTCCTGTTCGGCGGCGACTAAACGCCGCTTCCCTCCGCAAACGCTTCCAACCACTCAAGGTCCAATCGCAAGGAGGTTCTCCCAATGGGCAAGTCCGTGGTCGATCTCCGCAACGATCTCCCGGCGCTCCGGACCGCCCTACCCGGCCCGGCCGCCAAGAGTATCATCGAGCGGGACGGCAACGTCATGTCGCCTTCCTACACGCGCTCCTATCCGCTCGTTGTCGCCCGCGGGGAAGGCGCGATCGTCGAGGATGTGGACGGCAACCGCTTCCTAGACTGCAATGCCGGAATCGCGGTCTGCGCTACCGGACATTGTCATCCGAATGTTGTTCGGGCCGTTCAGGATCAGGCCGCCCGGCTGATCCATATGTCCGGAACGGATTTCTATTACGAAAACATGGTTAGCCTCGCCGAGAAGCTGGCCGCCCTGGCGCCAGGGAACGCCCCGCGGCGCGTTTACTTCGGCAACTCCGGCGCCGAAGCTGTCGAGTCAGCGATAAAGATGGCCCGATATCATACGGGCCGCGATAAGTTCATTGCATTCTTCGGGGCGTTCCATGGCCGCACCATGGGCGCCCTGTCGCTCACCGGGTCCAAGACGGTGCAGAAGAGAGGTTTCGGCCCGCTTATGCCGGGCGTGACCCATATCCCGTATGCGAACTGTTACCGCTGCGCGTACGGCAAGCAGCCCGAAACCTGCAACGTGGAATGCGCTCGTGTAATCGAGGATCAACTCCTCAAGACGATCCTGCCGGCCGACGAAGTAGCCGGCATCTTCGTCGAACCGATCCAGGGCGAAGGCGGCTACGTTGTGCCGCCGCGGAAGTTCCACGACGAGCTTGCCCGCATCGGCGCCAGGCACGGCATGCTGCTGATCTACGACGAGGTCCAGTCCGGCATGGGACGCACCGGCAAGTTCTTCGCGTCGGAGCACTTCGACGCCACGCCGGATATCCTGACCCTCGCCAAGGGCATCGCGAGCGGTTTGCCCCTCTCGGCCACCATCGCCCGCGCCGGCCTCATGCAGTGGCCTCCGGGCGCCCACGCCTCCACCTTCGGCGGCAATCCGGTCGCCGTCGAGGCGTCGCTGGCGACCATCGAGCTGCTGGAGCAGGAGCTGATCGACAATGCCGGACGTGTGGGCGCCCACATCAAAGCCCGTATCGATCACTGGCCCGCCCGCTACCGGAACGTCGGCGATGTCCGGGGTCTCGGTCTCATGATCGGCATCGAGATGGTCAGGGACAAAGGGTCGCGCGAGCCGGCTCCCGACCTGCGCGACCGTCTCATCCGGATGGCCTTTGAACGCGGCGTGCTCCTGCTGGGCGCCGGACCGGGGACGATCCGCCTGTCCCCGCCGCTGGTGATCACAAAGGACCAGGCCAATTTCGCCATCGATACCATCGAGGAGTGCCTGCGGCTCCTGCATTGACGCGTTAGCGTCAAAGGGCAGGAGGGTCCGGGGCATCATTGAACCCCGCCCTGGTTCTGACTCTTCTACGATAGTTCTCGTGCCTACTCTCGACGTCGGCTGCGGCCTGAACAAATACCCCGGCTCCATCGGGATCGACAATAACCCGGCCACCAACGCCGACGTCCTGGCCGACCTCGACCGGTTCCCCTACCCTTTCCGCGATAACTCCTTCGATCACCTCCGCGCCATCCACGTCATCGAGCACGTCGCCGATGTGATCCGCACCATGGAGGAATTTCATCGTCTCGTCCGACCCGGCGGCGCGGTGGTCATCGAGACCCCGCACTACACCGACTTCAGCTCGTTCTGCGACCCCACCCACCGATGGCACCTCAACAGCTTCTCATTCCGGTACTTCGGAGAGAGCCACGGCGGCTTTGGTTACTACTCGCGCGCCAGATTCCGGGAGAAGATGGTCCGGGTCAAGCTACTTGCCTTATGGAAGTGGTTCGGCTTTGAGCTTGTCGTGAACCGCTTCCCGCGCTTCCGGCGTTTTTGGGAGCACTATTTGTGCTTCCTGGTGCGGGGAAAGGTCATCATGTTCGAATTCGAGGTAGTGAAACCGGCTCGCCCGGCATAGCCGGATCCGCTGCCGGGCGGGCTGGAGCGAAAGCGCTGGTTCCCGCTCGATCCATACCCGGTCATGTTCCTGTTCCGTCCGCTGTTCCAGTTCGCCGATTATCTCCGCCACCAGCGCCGGAAGCGCATATGGAACGCCGATCTGGCCACCGGTCGCCGGGGGGAAGATCTCGCGCACCGTTTCCTGCAGCGGCATGGTTACACCATCGTCGCGCGCAACTACCGCGCCCGTTCCGGCCTGGCGGAACTCGACATCGTCGCCCGGCGTGGCGAGCTCATCGTGATTGTAG
>CAYLSS010000847.1:0-2791 GCA_964385765.1 uncultured Solibacteraceae bacterium | reverse complement strand
TTGCCCGTCGCCGCCGAGGCGATCGAGCGGATCGAGGTGCTGAAGGGTTCCGGGTCGACGCTTTACGGTTCGGATGCTGTTGGCGGCGTGGTCAATCTCATCTCGAAGACGCCGGAGTTCTCCGAGTTTCGTATTCGCGGCGGCATCGGGAATTACGGTCGCAACCAGCAGCGTGGATCCATCGCGCTCGCTCGCGGCCGGTGGTTCGAGCATCTGACCTTCACGCGCGACTTCTCCACCGGCTTCATGGAGAATCGCGACTATCGCAATCTCTCGCTTTCATCGCGGACCGGTATTCGCACAGCGCTCGGCAATACCAGCGTGGTGCTGGCGCATTCGGATCGGCCGTTCGGCGCCGAGCAGTTCTACGGCAATTTCAACTCCTGGGAGCGGACCAAGGGCTGGTTCGGATCAATCCGGCAAAGCCTGGGTGAGCGCACTGACGCCTCCTTCGCCTATCGCCGCCACACCGACCTCTTCGTGCTCTTTCGGGACCGCCCTCAGGTATTCACCAATCGTCATGCGGTCGAGAGCTACCAGACCTCGCTGCGTCGTCGTGAACCGATCGGTGAGAATAACAAAATCCACTACGGCGTCGAGCTTTTGCACGATTCGATCGAGAGCAACAACCTGGGACGGCACGATCGCACTCGAAGCTCAGGGTACGTAGCCGCGGACCTCCGGGCCTTCGATCGGTTCTCATTCAACTTCGGCGGCCGGCTCGAGGTATACGGCTCGCTCGAAACGCAGTTCAGCCCCACGGCGGCCATGGGCGTCCTTCTCACGCCGAATCTGAAACTCCGTGGGAGCCTCAGTCGCGCTTTTCGTCTGCCGAGCTATACCGATCTGTATTACCATGACCCGGCCAACGTCGGATCGCCGGATCTTCGACCGGAGTCGGCGTGGGGTTACGAAGGCGGGCTCGACTGGAATCCCGGCGGCAGCCTGCGGGGCGAGGTCACCCTTTTCCAGCGCCGCGAGACCGACGTGATCGACTTTGTCCGTCACTCGCCAGACGACCTTTGGCGCGCCACCAATTTCCAGAGCCTCACCTTCACCGGCGTCGAGGCGGCGCTGACCACGGTCGTGTTCCGGGATCATCGAATCGACTACCGATATACCTGGCTCGATGGCGCTCAGGATGAGATTACCGGGATCGCTTCGCGCTACGTCTTCAACTATCCGCGACACTCGGGCATCGTTAGCTGGCAGGCTTCGCTGCCGGGCCGCGTGCTGGCCCGCAGCCGCATCGGCGCGCTGCAGCGCTTCGGCCGCGGCCCGTACGCCCTCTGGGATATCTACGTCGCCCGTTCCAAGGGTAGAATTCACCCGTTCCTGCAACTGACCAACATGACCGGTACGTCCTATGAAGAGATTCCCGGCGTCGCCATGCCCGGCCGGGGGATCATGGCCGGCATTGAACTCGCCGTTTTCGCTTCTCAGCAGTAGGCTGATTGTAGATGCGCTATCTTGTTCTTTTCTTAGCGGCGGTCTTCGCCGACGCCTCGGTGCTGCGAGCGCAGCACGGGACCATCGATGCTGACGAATCAGTGTTCACCGTGATGGCGGCGATCAACGCGGCCGGCTATGACGCCGAAATCGACTCCCCGACGAATCATCCGCTCCGCGCAAAGATACGCCGGCACATTGCTTCTCTGAATCTAGATTCGGTGGAGCGGCTGAAGGAGTTCTACTCCACCCACGAAACCGGGGAGTGGGCCAGCGAACTCAGCCAGTACATTTCATTCGCTCTCTTTTCGAACGGCCCGCCATTGTTCGACTTTGACTACCTCAGGTATGAACTCCCCCCGGATGTGCAGCGACTCGAGGGCCTTGGGCCCTTGCTGGCCGAGTTCCATCAGGAGGCCGACGTCCCGTCGCTCTATCAGCAGATTCAGCCGGCTATCGATGAGATCGCCGCCCAATATCAGCCACAGGTTGTGCAAAGCCTGTTCGAGCTGAACGGCTATCTGCGCAATCCCACCAGCGGGGTCGCCGGGCGCAGCTTTCGCATTATCATCTCGCTGCTTGCCGCGCCCAACCAGATCCAGACCCGGAGTTATGCGGGCCACTACTTCGTGGTGGTCTCCCCGTCGGTCGAACCCCAGATCGCGGATATCCGCTATACATATTTGCACTATGTGCTCGAACCGGTGGTCAGCCGCGCCCGAGACAACCTGGAACGGATCAGCGCGCTGGGCGATTATGCTCTCGGGGCGCCCCACCTGCCCGATCACTACAAAGAGGATTTTCAGTTGCTAGCCATCTCGTCGCTTGTCAAGGCCATTGAGGCGCGGCTCGCCAAGGAGCCGGAAGCCGTCGATCAGACCTATCGCCGGGGCTATATCCTGACGCCGTACTTCTACGAGCAGCTACCGGCGTATGAGCGGCAGCAAACGGCCATGAGACTCTACTTCAGCGAGATGGTCGATAACCTCGACCTCGCCAGGGAGGAAGCCCGCTCCCGCGATCTGGAGTTCGACCAGACCCGGCCGGTCCGACAGGTGGAGGCAGCCCCGCCGCCACCGGAGCCGGAGCTCTCGGCAGCCGAGCAGAAGATCCAGAAGGCGAACGAGCTCTATCGGGCAAAGGACCTGGAGGCCGCGCGGGAGCTCTATATGGAGGCGATCCGCGAATCGGCGTTCAAGCCGGTCAGCGCCCGTGCCTACTATGGCCTGGCTCGCATCGCTACACTGGAAAACCAGGCCGAGCTGGCAGTATCGTTGTTCGAAAAGGCGCTCGAGCTGGGCCCGGAGGATCGGGAGAAGGGGTGGATCCTCTATTACTTAGG
>CAYLSS010000846.1:0-2791 GCA_964385765.1 uncultured Solibacteraceae bacterium | reverse complement strand
ATTGATCAGCGAGGCTGTCAGCACGTGCCCCAATGCATTGGGAAGCACCGGCTCCAGGATGTTGGCATAAAGTACCATCACCGTTCCGGCGACTGTCGCCATGCCTCCTGTCATGAGCACGAAGATCTCCCCGCGGCTCATCCGCTTCACATACGGCGCCACCAGCAGCGGCGCTTCCACCATTCCCATGAAGACGTTAGCCGAGACGCCGAGACCGACCGCGCCGCCGACCCTCATGGTCCGTTCGAGCACCGCCGACATCCCCCGGACAAGAAGCGGCAGAAGCCGCCAGTAGAAGAGCACGGCGGCGATCGCACTGATGAGAATGATTAGCGGCAACGCCCGGAAGGCGAACAGGTACGTGCGCGAAGAGTCCACCACCTCGAACGGCGGCGGTCCGCCGCCGAGGTATCCGAACACGAACGCGCTTCCCTCGTCCAGGGCCGCCGTCAGCGCCTGCATCACCCGGTTGAGCGAGACAAACACGCCCCGCAGCAATTCTATCCGCAGCAGCGCTATAGCGATCGCAAACTGCAGTCCGACGCCGGCGGCGATGGTGCGCCAACTCACTTCTCGGCGGCTTTCGCTGACCAGCCACGCGAATCCTAACAATACGATGATTCCAAGCAGTGCTTGCACGTTCCCGGATGCCTCAATGGTTCAATAGAATTACACATACAATGCCACGTACGATCACCCTTCTGCTTTCGATTGCAATTCTTCTGGCCGGCTGCACCACACGATCCGGCTTCCATGGCCAATGGGCCGACGAGATTGAGCGCCCTTGGGTAGGCCCAGACTACTGGTCAAATCCCTTGCAGGACTGGCGCGTGTTGGGGGGACGGCTCGAGAATCATGTGGCCGGCGGTGACCGTAATGTCTTCCTGCTGACCCGTGAGATCGGCGGCGACGCCGGAACCTTCGACCTGAGTGTCCGTCTAGGCCGCCTCGAACAGGATTCGGGCGAGATGAATCCCGGCTTCGTCGGCTTTCGCGTCGGTATCAAGGGCGCTTTCGATGACTACCGTGACAGCGCGGTACGCGGCTTCGGTTTGAACGCGGGAATCGCCAGCGATGGCCGTCTGTTCATCGGGAGCCTTGCGGAAAGCAACGCCGCACTCGAAGGGGACCTGCGGGAGGCCGCGATCCGGCTCCAGGCGATGCCGACCGGGGATTCCTACACCCTGACCCTGTCAGCAACCGCCAACGGCAATAGCGCCGAGATGTCGCGCTCCGAGGTTCCGGACGAATGGCTGACCGGAGGCATCGCGCTGGTGGTGCACAACGGCGAGGTCACCGACACGCCGCCGGACAGCGTCAAGCTCTCCGATACATTTGGCAACGGCAAGCCGGGCACCGCCCGCGGCGGGAACATGCGCTTCTGGTTCGACGATTGGCGGGTGAGTGGCAACAAGATCACCGAGCATCCGGAACGCGCCTTCGGACCGATCCTGTTCACCATGCATACGCTCAGCCGGGGAACCATGCGCCTCAATGCCCAGATGACTCCCGTCGGCAACGCGCCGAAGGACGTCCGCCTCGAGATCAGCCGTGAAGGTTCCTGGGAACAGGTGGCCGAAACCACGATCGACCCCGACGCGCGTACGGCGACTTTTACCGTCCGGGGATGGGACGATACGGTCGACACTCCATACCGGGTCGTCTATACGATGCCCGGCTACGAGGGGCGCGATCAGACTTACACCTATGAGGGCACCGTTCGGAAGGATCCGATAGACAAGGCGAAGCTCGTGGTGGCCGCCTTCACCGGCAACAATGACTTCGGCTTTCCGCACGCCGATATCGTACGCAACGTCAAGCACCACCAACCGGACTTCCTCGCCTACACCGGCGACAACATCTACGAGGGAGTCGGCGAGTACGGGATCGAACGCGAGCCCGCCGATACGGCGATCCTCGACTACCTCCGCAAGTGGTATCTCTTCGGCTGGGAGTACAGCGAGCTTCTGAAGGAGATCCCCGCCGTCGCCATACCCGATGACCACGACGTCTATCATGGCAACATTTGGGGGGCGGGCGGTCGGCCCTCGGACGAGTACGGCAAGCCCGGGCAGGACAAGGGCGGCTACACCATGGACGCGAAGTTCGTCAGCGTCGTCCAGCGAACCCAAACCGCCAATCTCCCCGATCCGCCTGACCCGACGCCGGTGCAGCAGGGAATCGCCGTCTATTACACGAACATCGTCTATGGCGGCGTCGATTTTGCCGTCACCGAAGACCGCAAGTGGAAGTCCGCTCCCGCGGTGCAGCTTCCCAAAGCGCAAATCGTCAATGGCTGGGCCCAGAATCCGAACTACGATGCCGCCCGCGACGGCGACGTTCCGGGCGCCGAGCTTCTCGGCCAGCGGCAGGAGGAATTCCTCGAAGAGTGGGCCACCAACTGGGGCGAGGATACCTGGATGAAGACCGTGATCTCGCCAACGATCTTCGCCAACGTGGCCACGCTGCCCAAAGGAGTGACCGGTGACGACGTGACGCCGAAGCTACGTGTGAATCCCCCGGGAGAATATGCCGAAGGCGAGGAGCCTGTCCAGGACCATGATTCCAACGGCTGGCCGCAAACCCCGCGCAACCGCGCTCTTCGCCAGATGCGCAAGGGCTTCGCCTTCCACATCGCCGGCGACCAGCACCTTGGGTCCACTATCCAATACGGCATAGACGAATGGGACGATGCGGGTTGGGCCATCTGTGTCCCGTCGGTCGCCAACGTGTGGCCTCGCCGCTGGTTCCCGCCCAACCTAGGCCGCAACCGCGAGGAAGGCGCTCCCCG
>CAYLSS010000845.1:0-2797 GCA_964385765.1 uncultured Solibacteraceae bacterium | reverse complement strand
CCTGGCCGCAGCCACGAAGTCCGCTGGTCTGGGATGTCTTCGCGGTCTCGACCTATGCCACGGTCTCGGCGATGTTCTGGTTCGTCGGTTTGATCCCGGACTTCGCCACGTTGCGGGACCGGTCCAAGACAAAAGTCTCTCAGATCATCTACGGGATACTCGCGATGGGGTGGCGGGGATCGGCGCGTCACTGGCACCGCTACGAAACCGCCTACCTTCTCCTGGCCGGTTTGGCCACGCCCCTGGTAGTCTCCGTTCACACGGTAGTCAGCTTCGATTTCGCAATCAGCATCATTCCGGGATGGCACGCGACGATCTTCCCGCCGTACTTTGTCGCCGGGGCGATCTATGCCGGTTTCGCCATGGTGCTGACCTTGGCGATACCATTGCGGATTTTCTACAGACTGAAGGATTTTATCACCATGCGACACATAGACAACATGGGAAAGATCCTTCTGGCAACCGGATTGATGGTCGGCTATGGATACCTCATGGAGTTCTTCACGGCATGGTACAGCGGGGGCACGTATGAGCAGTACATGATTGCGAACAGACTCCAGGGGCCGTACAAAGTTTATTACGGAACGCTAATATTCTGTAACGTGGTGGTTATTCAGTCGCTGTGGTTCAGCCGGGTACGAAGGAATCTAAAACTGCTGTGGCTGATCAGTCTGGTGGTTGGTGTCGGGATGTGGCTTGAGCGGTTCATCATTGTTGTCACCAGCCTTCACCGGGACTTCTTGCCTTCTTCGTGGGGTATGTATCAGCCGACTGTATTCGACTGGAGCACGTACGTTGGCACTATTGGACTTTTCCTGGCGCTGCTGATCCTGTTTGTACGTTTCTTGCCGATGATTTCAATTTTCGAGATGCGAACGATTGTTCCGGTGGCGAAAAGGAGGGGCAAGTAAGCCGTGGCGAGCGACCGTTTGTGGGGCTTGATGGCCGAATACGATAACCCTGGAGATTTATTGTCGGCGGCTCAGCAGGCCCATGAAGCCGGTTATCGGAGGCTCGACGCGTATTCTCCCATGCCCATCCACGGGCTGGCGGAAGTCATTGGATTTGGCCGTAGTGGACTGTCGTTGTTAGTTCTTGCTGGTGGTGTGACCGGCTGTCTTACGGCTTTCTTCATCCTGTGGTACGTCGAGACGAGCGTGTATCCACTCAATGTGGGCGGGCGTCCCTACAACAGTTGGCCGTCATTCATTCCAATTACCTTCGAAGTGACTGTACTATTCGCGGCGATTGCGGCGGTGCTCGGTATGCTTGCTCTCAACGGCTTGCCGACGCCATATCACCCAGTCTTCAACAATCCACGGTTTGCTTTGGCCAGCAGGCATCGCTTCTTCCTGAGTGTCGAAGCGCGCGATCCTGAGTTTGATCTTGACGAGACGAGGCGTTTCCTTCAGCAGACCCATTGCAGGGAGGTGACCGCTGTTAACTGGTAGACATAATCTTGTCCGAATGGGGCGGCTCTTTGCCATCAGCATCGTCTTAGTGGGCTTGGGCTGCCGCCAAGACATGCACAATCAGCCCCGCTATGAGGTGCTGACGGAAAGCACGTTTTTCGCGGACGGAAAATCCGCGCGGCCGGAGGTTGAAGGAACCGTGGCGCGGGGCGAGTTCTACGAAAGCGAAGCTTTCTACAGCGGGCGTTCCGGCACTCAGTTGACCACTGCTCTTCCCGTAACTTTAGACCGCGCGTTGATCGAGCGGGGGCAGTCGCGGTTCGATATCTTCTGCTCGCCCTGCCACGGAAGAGTCGGCGACGGGGATGGAATGATTGTCCAACGCGGATTGCGACAGCCGCCATCTTTTCACATTGCGAGGTTGCGAGAAGCTCCCGTGGGTCACTATTTCGATGTAGTCAGCAATGGTTTTGGAGCGATGCCGGGGTATGCATCGCGGATTAAGCCGCGCGATCGATGGGCGATTATCGCGTACGTGAGGGCCTTGCAGTTAAGCCAGCGGGCCAGCGTAGAGGATGTCCCCATCGCGCGGCGAGAGGAACTGAGAGGGAACGAATGAGCGTTTTGGAGTCGCCGCCGGAACTGGACCGACTACAGCGGTTTGCCTTGATCGGCGGCGTTGGGGTGATGGGGCTGTGCCTTCTTGGAGCGCTGATGAATCCGACACAGTTCTTCCAGTCCTACTTGCTAGCCTGCGTCTTCTGGATCGGGATCACTCTGGGGTGTACGGGAGTAGTGATGTTGCACCACCTGGTTGGGGGCCGATGGGGAATCGTGATCAGGCGTGTCCTGGAATCCGGTACCCGGACACTGCCCCTTATGCTGCTGTTGATTCTGCCGTTGCTGTTCGGGCTCCGTCACCTTTATGTTTGGGCTCGGCCGGAGATGGTGGCTGCTGACGAACTACTCCAGCACAAGAGTCCCTATCTCAATGTTCCTTTCTTCGTGGGTCGTACGGGATTCTATTTCACAGCATGGCTTTGTTTGGCGTACTTTTTGAATAAATGGTCCTGGGAGCAAGATCGTTCGGATCAACCCCTGGGAAATCGGTTACAGCGGCTTAGCGGTCCCGGACTTGTCCTCTATGCGCTAACCGTAACCTTTGCGTCGGTCGACTGGATTATGTCACTTGAACCACACTGGTTCTCGACAATCTATGGAATCATCTTCATCGTGGGACAAGTGCTTACGACACTGGCTTTCGTGATCCTGGCGCTTATGATTGTGGGCGGTCGCAAGCCGCTGTCTGATGTTCTAGAGCCGCAGCACTTTCACGATCTTGGGAACCTGATGCTGGCATTCGTCATGCTGTGGGGCTATGTGGT
>CAYLSS010000844.1:1722-2798 GCA_964385765.1 uncultured Solibacteraceae bacterium | reverse complement strand
GACCAACTGGACGCTGAATTCGAGCGACTCTAGCTGAAAATCCCTGTGAAAGGAAGCCATGGCCACAACAACTATAGTGGAAACCCGGCAGTACCTGACCTTTCAGTTGGGCGGCGAAGTCTTTGCGCTCGACGTCCGCAAGGTGCGCGAGGTACTCGACTACACCAATGTCACTCGCATCCCCAAGACGCCCGAGTTCATGCGCGGTGTCATTAACCTGCGCGGCGGGGTTGTGCCGGTCGTCGATTTGCGACTCAGCTTCGGGATGTCCCCGACCGAGAAGACGGTCAACACCTGCATCATTGTGGTCGAGGTCGCCATTGAGGAAGAAACGGCCGTGATCGGCGCCCTCGCCGATTCGGTGGAGGAAGTGCTGAATCTCGAGCCGGAAAGCATCCAGCCGCCGCCCCGGATCGGCGCCAGCGTGCGGACCGACTTCATCCAAGGCATGGGCTCCAGAGAATCGGGGTTCGTCATGATCCTCGACATCGACCGCGTCTTCTCAGGCGAAGAGATGGCCGCTGTCGAGGCATCCCGCCAGTAGGGAGGACCGCGCAATGGATCGCGAGGAGCGGCTCTCTGCCAGGCAATTCGACCGGATCCGGCGATTGATCCTGGACGAATGCGGCATCAATATCGCGCCGGGAAAGCGATTGATGCTCGAGAGCCGCCTCCGGCGCCGTCTCAGACTATTGGGAATTGACCGCTTCGGCGACTATTGCGAGCTGGTGCTGAGCAACGCCGGGGGGAACTCGGAGCTGCTCCATCTGCTCGACGCGGTCACCACCAACAAAACGGACTTCTTCCGCGAAGCTGACCATTTCGAGTTCCTCGTGCGGCGGCTCCTCCCGGCCTGGGCCGCCGCCAACACAGAATCAGAGCCATTCCGCTGCTGGAGCGCGGGGTGTTCCAGCGGGCAGGAGCCTTATTCGCTGGCGATGGTGTTGAGCGAATTCCGGGATGTCCATCCCGGATTCGATTTCGCGATCACCGCCACTGATCTGAGCACACAGGTGCTCGAAAAGGCACAGCAGGCGGTCTATGAGGTCGCCGACGTGGCGCCGGTACCCCGGACG
>CAYLSS010000844.1:0-1712 GCA_964385765.1 uncultured Solibacteraceae bacterium | reverse complement strand
CGGACGCTGCAGCGCAAATACCTGTTGATCAGCAAGGACCGGAGCCGCGGCCTGATGCGGATGAGCCCGGAATTGAGAAGCCGGATCCGTTTCCTGCGGCTGAACCTGGTGGAGGATGACTACCGGCTACCACATCGCTTCGACGTCATCTTCTGTCGTAACGTACTGATCTACTTCGACCGCCCGACCCAGCAGGCGCTGGTTCGCCGGATGCTGGAGCGGCTGAAGCCCGGCGGTTACCTCTTCACGGGCCATTCCGAGGCCCTGCACGGATTTTCCCTGCCGCTCGCCGCCCAGGCGCCGGCAGTCTACCGGAGGGACGAAGCGTGTTGCCACAAACAGTGAGGCGGGTCTATCTGCAGCCGGGCGAGTTGCACCTGGCCGGCGAGCCGGCGGTGGTGAGCACGGTACTCGGCTCGTGTGTCGCTTTGACGATATGGGACCCGGTGTCGCATTCGGCGGCTGTCTCGCATTGTGTCCTGCCGGGTTGTGGGCGCCCCGGCGAGGAGCGCGCTCCCGGAAGATATGTCCGGTGCTGCGTGCCCAGAATGCTGTCCTGGTTCGATCGCCGAAAGATCCAGCGCGATCGCTTGAAGATCCAGCTTATCGGCGGCGCCACGGGATTGTTTCAACCCGGCGCCACGGTGGGCGAGCAGAACGTCGCCGCGGCCATCGAAGCCGTTTCGCACGCGGGGCTCGATATTCGGGACCGCTTCGTCGGCGGCCGGAACGGGCGGAAACTGGTGTTCCACTCCGCGAGCGGTGAGGCGCGCATCACGGAATTACGCGCCTGAGCGCATAAATCATGAAACCAAGATACAAGGTGCTCATCGTCGATGACTCGGCCGTGGTCCGGCAGACACTCACCGAGATCCTGGCCGCCGATCCGGCCATTGAGGTGATGGCGCCTGCTCAGGATCCATACGTGGCGGTCCAGCGCATGCGCCAGCAGCGGCCGGACGTCATTCTGCTGGATATCGAGATGCCGCGAATGGATGGCCTGACCTTTCTCCGCCGGATCATGAGCCAGCAGCCGATCCCGACCATTATCTGCTCGACGCTGACAGAATCCGGCTCTGAATCCGCTGTCAAGGCGCTCGAATACGGAGCCGTGGAAGTGGTGACGAAACCGAAGGTCGGCACCCGCCAGTTTCTCGAGGAATCGCGGCAACTGCTCTGTGACGCTGTCAAGGCGGCAGCCTCGGCGCGGCTCCGGAAGATGGCGCCCATACGCGCCGTGGATCCCAAATTGACGGCTGACGCGGTGCTGGCGCCGGCCAGCGGCCGGGCGATGTTGGAAACCACCGACAAGGTGGTTCTCATTGGAGCCTCCACCGGCGGGACCGAAGCGCTGCGCGTCGTGCTGATGGACATGCCCGTCGACGCCCCTGGAATCGTGGTGGTGCAGCACATGCCCGAGAAGTTCACGGCGGCCTTTGCCCGGAGACTGGATTCGCTCTGCGGCATCACGGTGCGCGAAGCCGCCAACGGCGACCGGGTCCTTGGCGGGCAGGCGCTGATTGCGCCCGGCAATCGTCATTGTTTGTTGAAGCGAAGCGGCGCGCACTACCACGTCGAGGTTCGCGAGGGCCCGCTCGTGTGCCGGCACCGCCCCTCGGTTGACGTGTTGTTCCGATCCGGGGCGCGCTACGGCGGCCGGAATGCCGTCGGGGTCCTGATGACCGGCATGGGGGACGTTGGCGCCCGCGGTC
>CAYLSS010000843.1:942-2801 GCA_964385765.1 uncultured Solibacteraceae bacterium | reverse complement strand
GCAACTACCTGAAAAGCGGGGAGGTCGGGCCGGGCGGGGCATGGACCGGCGGGAGGAGTTCGAAAGCTGGGAACGACGCACGTACCTGGTGTGGAGATGGATCACGGAACTTCTCGGAGAGATGAGTTCGAGGGAGCATGCGGAGGTCGGGCTTGCCTGGGGTCCCGTGGGCGCCGAAGGATTGCCGAATACGCTTCGCCGCAATGCGGACGGGCAGGTGTCAACCGAGATCCATTCCATTCGTCCGGCGCAGCGCGAGACACCGGGCGGATCATTCGTGAACGAGGTCGTGATCGAGATCACACAGTGCCGGAACGAGCCGATCGATCGGGCTCGGGGCGATGGTCCGATCTTTCAGTTCCGCGGCGGGTGCACGTTGATCCTGGATCCGAGTCAGCGAGAGATCCGGTACTGCATTCGCAAAGGGATCTTGAGCCAGAACCGCCTGGAGCGCCAGCGCCGCTTCCTGGATACCGGTGAGCCTTCGCTTTCGACAACGTACTTTGGAGAGGCGGCAGGCAAGGACGAGCCGTTCGCCCTCTTGCATCGCAGCCACTGAGCACAGAAGAAAGAAGAGAATCGCCATGGGAAGAAAGACGACAGCACCGTGCGGGCCGGCCGCGTCGAAGAAAGAGCCGGCTCGGCCCGCGGGCGAAGTGCGCGTTCGCATGTACCGCAGATTTCTCGGGGATTGCTTCCTGATCACGATAGCGGCGGAACCGGAGCCGTTTTATGTGATGATCGATTGTGGCGTGATCCTGGGGACGCCGGAGTCTACCAAACTGATGTCGGAGGTTGTACGCGACATTATCGAAGTTACGGGTGGGCGGGTGGATCTTCTGGTGGTGACACACGAGCACTGGGACCACGTTTCGGGCTTTGGCCAAGCTGACGACCTCTTCGTCCGCGGGGATGCCGACAGTGCTGAGGATGGCAAGCTCCGAATTCGAGGCCTCTGGCTGGCCTGGACAGAAGATCCGGAGGATCCGCTGGCGCAGTTGTTGCGGGGAGAGCGAAGAAGAACCGAGCGGGCGCTGCGGCTCGCCGTTCAGGGACTGCGCGCTGCAGGGGCGAGCGCCGGCGGCATGGAAGCGCGGGAGGCATCGCCGGAAGGCGATCGGAACGGGGCGGAATGGACTGCCGCGCGCGGGGTGGAGTCACTGCTTTCGTTCTTCGGCGCCCGGGGAACCGCCGGCGCGCTCGAGGCAGCAAGGACGTATTCGCAGACACCACCCCGATTTTGCCGTCCCAGCGATCAACCGGTCGAGTTGGAGAGAGTTCCGGGGATACGGTTCTACTTCCTGGGTCCGCCCCAAGACGAGGAACTGATCAAGCGGAGCCGGCCCTCCAAGGCGCACCCTGAGGTCTACGAGGCGGCCTCCGCCGGGATGTCGTTCCTGGGGGCATTGGAGCGCGTCCTGGGACTCGGCGAGGAGACGAGCGGAGACGAGGATCCGGGCCAGCCATTCGAAGCACGATTTCGGATTCCGGTCGAGGTGACCAGGGAGGAGACTTTCTTCCAGACGCGGTACTGGGCGGATCTGAGCGAAGGCGGGTCCGACGAAGTCGAGGATCAGTCGTGGCGCCGTATTGACTCGGACTGGCTTCGCGTCGCTTCCGAGCTAGCCCTGAAGCTGGACGAGGATACCAACAACACCAGCCTGGTGATCGCGATAGAGATCGTATGCAGCGGAAAGGTGCTGCTGTTCCCGGGGGATGCGCAGGTCGGCAACTGGCTGTCCTGGAAGGAACTTTCCTGGACGGTGAATGGCGAGACAGTGACCGCCCACGACCTGCTGGAGCGGACCACTTTCTATAAGGTCGGACATCATGGCAGCCACAACGCGACGCTCCGGGAC
>CAYLSS010000843.1:0-932 GCA_964385765.1 uncultured Solibacteraceae bacterium | reverse complement strand
GGAGCGGATGAAGGATCCCGGGTTGACTGCGATGGTCCCGGTGGATCATGCGACGGCGGTCAAGAAGCGATGGCACAAAATCCCGTTCGAACCGCTACTGGAAAGGCTTCACGAGAAGACCTCCCACCGCGTCATCCGGGGTGACGACCAGATCCCGGTCGGCGAACGGCCCAAGCCGGAGGGGATCAAAGAGACGGTATGGAAGGAGTTCCAGAGTCGAACGACGGAGACCGAGTCGTGGGTGGAATACCGCCTGGGAGATTGAAGCCCCTGGAGATTCAGGGGTACCGCGCGGCGTCATATTCGATTCAACTTAAGGGACATCGCAGCCTTTTTTGGTCGCGAAGATGGCTGGCCCCATGAGTGATTAATCGGTCGCGGGTGCTACTGCCACGAGCTGATCTCGAAGGTGAAGCTCTCGCCGAGGTAGACACGCTTTACTTCCGGGTCACGGCCCAGTTCCTCGGGACTGCCGGCGCGAAAGATCTTGCCGTCGTTGATGATATACGCACGGTCCGTGACGGCCAGGGTCTCGCGGACGTTGTGGTCGGTCACCAGGATCCCGATGCCGGAGCGCTTCAATCGGGCGATGATCCGCTGGATCTCGAGCACCTGGATCGGATCGATGCCGGAGAACGGTTCATCGAGCAGGAGGAAGCTGGGGTTGATTACCAGCGACCGGGCGATCTCGACCCGACGGCGCTCCCCGCCGGACAGTGTGTAGCCTTTGTTCCGGCGGACGGTTTCGAGGCCCAGTTCCTCGATGAGCGTTTCCATTCGCTGGCGCCGCTCCCGCTGGGTCATCCGCAATGTTTCCAGGATGGCCATCAGGTTTTCTTCGACGGAGAGCTTGCGGAAGACCGACGCCTCCTGCGGCAGGTAGCTGACACCTCGGCGCGCACGCTGGTACATGGGCAGGTGGGTGACGTCCT
>CAYLSS010000842.1:1057-2805 GCA_964385765.1 uncultured Solibacteraceae bacterium | reverse complement strand
TGTCTCGTGATCGGTCTAAGATCGGTTTTGGATACGGAGTACCTCCTCCAGCCCAAATTTCGCTTTCACGTTGTGGGTTTATGCCTAAAGTGCTGAAAAGCGCATTCTTTTCATGCAGCACCGACCACGATTTACCAAAATCCTTGCTGATATAGACAGCATATTTTCTACTCCCACCAGCTAGAAGGATGCGGTGCTGATGAGTGAACGTCGTTGTTTCGAAGATTACGCGGTCGGCGAGGCGCGCGAGACGGTGGGACGGACCGTCACCGAAACCGATATCGTGCTGCACGCCGGCCAGAGCGGTGATTTCTACCCGCACCATATGGATGCCGAGTTCGCCAAGACCACTCCCTTCGGCCAGCGGGTGGCGCACGGCACCCTGATCTTTACGATCGCCATCGGGCTGACGGCGAGCGAAGTCAACCCGGCCGCCTTCAGTTATGGATATGACCGGCTGCGGTTCATCAAGCCGGTCTTCATCGGGGACACCATTCGTACCCGGGTCACCGTTTCGAACAAGGCCGACGACCCTAAACGTCCCCAGGTCGGACGGGTAACCGAGAAATGCGAGGTTCTCAACCAACGGGACGAAGTCGTGATGGCCTGCGAGCACATCTTGCTGGTTGAGCGCCGCGCCTGACGGCGCTGGTGAACAGGCGACAACAATGAAACGCAGATTTGGCATCATCATCCCGATAATCCTGGTACTGTCTGTTCCGCTTCTGCAGGCACAGACTTCTGTGCCGAAGTTGACAGAGACGTACCGGCACTATTGCTTCGACTTCAACTGGGTGGACAAGCTCGACCGGGAGGGCAACCCGCTCTCCGATTACGGCGAGCTCAGCGCGGAGGAGCACATCCGCCACCTGGTGGAGATGAAGGCCAACTCGCTGAATTCGGTGCTGGACCCGTTTGACACCGATGAGATCCGGGCGCGGATCGGCCGCACGCTGGCGGTCGGCGGCCAGCCCTACCGGTACGACCGGACTTCGGTGCACGGCGATCCCAATGAGCACTTCACGCGCACGTGGAGCACGATCTTCGACGAGGTTCAGCGGAAGGAGCCCTACGTGGTCGGAGCCGAACCTGTCAAGTATGTCGCGGTCGTCTCCAGTGAGCCCACCATGCTCTATCGCGGCCGCTCCGACGGCAGCAGCCATGCCAACGACCTGATCGGGGCGCTGAAGATGCTGGACGCGCTGCACATTCAGCATGACGTTGTCGCCGACTGGGACCTGCGCGCCGAGTTTCTGAAGCCCTACCAGTTGGTGATTCTGCCCAATGCCGGCTGCCTTCGGGACGACCACGTGGCGGCGATCCGTCAATACGTGGAGGAAGGCGGCACTCTGCTGGCCACCGCCGAGAGCTCCCTGTTCGACGAGAACGGCTCGCCGCGGGAGGACTTTGCTCTCGGGGAGGTGCTGGGCGTGCGGATCGACGAGCCGGTGAGCAACGCCATCCAGTCGGATGACCTCAAGAAGCCGATCTACATTCACCCGGGCCAGGACCAACACGCCATCCTGGACGGGCTTCCCGAGATTGAGCTGATCCTGCCCGGCGATTCCACGTACGTGCGAGTGCGACAAGGCTCTCCAACGGCGCACCTCATCAACGACGCGGGCACCCCGATGCATGCGCCGTGGCGGCGGACGGATCGCGCCGCGGTCCACGTGAACCGGTACGGGAAAGGGACGGCGGTCTACATCTGCGGCTCGCTGTTTGCCCGCTCCCGCCACCATGAGATC
>CAYLSS010000842.1:0-1047 GCA_964385765.1 uncultured Solibacteraceae bacterium | reverse complement strand
AGCCGACGGCGTGCGCTGGGTAGAGGGACTGGTGGAAAACGCGGTCCACTACCTGGCCCCGGACGCCCCCTGGAAGGTTGAGGCATCGGAGCGGGTTTGGGCGGGTCTGAACCGGCAATCGGACCCGCAGCGGCACGTCCTTCATCTCATCAACTGGGAGACGGACCTGCCGGCCACCGGTGTCCGGTTGTCGGTGAATGGCGGCTCCATCGGAGAGATCAAAGCCACCCAGGTCTGGCCCGAGCGCTCCTCGTTGGCATGCACGACCGAGGACGGATGGACCACATTCACGATTCCCGAGGTAGGCCCGCACGTGATGATCGTTCTGGAGTAGATCATGAGCAACGCGACAACAAGACGAGGATTCCTGCAAGCTACCGGCGCGGCCGCGGCGGCCCCCGGCCTGTCCGCAGCGGCTGTCGGCGGCGAAAGCCCCAATGGAGTTCGGACGGCTCGCCGCCACAAGCTCGTGGCGCATCAGCCGACACCGGCCTTCTTCGAGGGGATGCTGCTGGGCAACGGAGACCTGGGTGTCTGCGTCACCGTCCGTCCGGATGCGCTCGGACTGCACATCGGCAAGTCAGACTCCTGGGATATCCGGGTCAGCGAAGACCACTACCAGCACGTTCTTCCGTTTCCGGAGCTTCTTGACTTGTGGCGCCGCGCCAGCGAGGTGGCCAAACGCCAGGGCAAACCGGAGCTGACCTTCCTCGAACGCGAGATCGATTTCATGCGGGAGTACACCCAGCGGGTTCGCTCTTCCTACGCGGAGTCCTGGCCGCGCCCCTGGCCTTGCGGCATCGTGTGGATGCACTGGGACGCGCGCAAGGTTCGCGTCGTGCGGCAGGAACTTGACCCGTCATCCGGGCTGCTGACCATCACATTGCGATATGACAACCTGCGCGGCGCCTGGCGGAGCTTCCGTCTCTTTTGCTTCGTCAACTGGTCGACCAATCATGTCAGCGTCTCAACCGACGCGGAAGCGCCGATCCGTTCCGTCGCCTATTACCCCAACCTCGATGCGAGCGCGAAGCTGCCCGTGCCGCA
>CAYLSS010000841.1:0-2806 GCA_964385765.1 uncultured Solibacteraceae bacterium | reverse complement strand
ACAACTTACTCTATGTGCATCACAAGAAGAAGCCGCTGGACTATATCTTCTTCCCGATGATCGACGATCTTCCGTCGACGCTGAAGAACGTTCAGGGCTGCCGTTCTTGCCCAACGGTTTCGACGACGCCCGAAGCGGTGAAAGCCGCATTCACGAAGGAAGGCGATCTCTTCGCTGAGCTGGGAATCCGGTATCTCGACACCTTCGTGCAGACGGCGCAGCGGAAGATCTTCGAGCGGCAGATGTACAACCAGTTCGTCGATATCCTGGGCCTCACCCCGGAAGAGAACGAGAGAGCGGTTGCGGCCGGCTATGAGAATCTGGACCGCTATGACAACCAGATCCTGCGAAAGGCGGCGCGGGAGGTCCTCGAGCAGTTGGAGCGTGAAGATCGCATCGGCATTGTCTTGCTGGGCCGCCCGTACCACAATGACCCCGGCGTGAATCACGAGATTCTCGAGGAGTTCCAGAAGATCGGCTATCCCATCTTTACGCAGGATTCGCTCCCGATCGACGAGGATATCCTCGAGCGCCTGTTCGGCGAGGATGTTCGTGCGGGGGTGATTCCGGAGCCGATGGACATCAGCGACGCGTGGAAGAACTCGTATTCCGAGAACACGTCGCGGAAGGTTTGGGCGGCGAAGTATCTTGCCCGGCATCCCAACCTGGTGGCGCTGGAGCTGTCCAACTTCAAATGCGGGCACGATGCGCCGATTTACTCGGTGGTCGAGGAGACAATCGAACGCTCTGGTACGCCGTACTTCTGCTTCAAGGACCTGGATGAGAACAAACCGTCGGGCTCGATCAGGATCCGCGTCGAGACAATCGGCTACTTCCTGAAGCGGTACCGTGAGGACATGGTCGCGAATAAAGGGAAGGAGAAGGATATCGACGCGCGGCTCCGCGAGTATGAAATGCAACTGCGCGCCCAACTCCTGAAGGAGCCTCTAGGCGATACCGAGCAGGAGCGCCTCATCCAGCAGAGCTTCGAGACGGGTTCCATGCCGACCATACACGTGGGGGTCGAGCAGCTTGCCGCCTCGAATCCCGCCCACCGTGAGCCGGCGGCGCCCGTCGCCGGTGATTGAGGAACGGGAAAGCTACAAGACCGCCGCCGGCAATTGCGCGGCGGTGGCGGGCTCCACTGGAAAGGGCTGAATCTGCCGATTCCGGTTCAACCGGCCGGATATCGTGGAAACCGGCGTGGATATCGCTTTCGCTGCTGATAAGTTTTCGCTAACTCGATGTACACGCCAATGTCCCGATCCAGGTCCATCTCGGTTCCGTCGAAGTAGAACGTGCGGATCGGGAGGCCGTCCAGGTCGCGGCTGAGCCGCGGATAGACCGCTTCGCTGACAATGCCGTTCATGCAGGTGAACGGACTGATGTCGATGACGCCGTCGACGCCGCGCTTCCAGAGGCAGACGGATTTTCCGGCGTTGAGCACCATTTCGCCGAGTGCGCGGCCCGTCGGCAGGTAGGGCTCGGCTGCCTCGAGCACGTCCTTCATGGGTGGCTCCTCGTGACCCTCGATATCCTCTTCGAACGGCTCGAGGAGAACATGCTCGTCGCGTTGTTGGATGCGATTCTTAATCCAGGTTTTCGCCGCCTCGAGCGAGTACTGCTTGCCGGCGAGCTTGAGCTTGCGAAACTGCTCGGAGTTTGTGTACCAGACCCATTCGGTGATGTCCGACACCCAGCACTCGGCCCCGTAGTCTTCCAGCCGTCTTACTAAGTCATCGTTGGAAAAGGTATTCAGGCGACAGAAGATTTCGCCGACAATACCGATGAGAGGTTTTGAGCGGTCGCGCCGGGCGCGAATCGCGCGGAACCGGTCACGGCTGCGGATCATGGCTTCGCGCATTGCCTCAAGCTGCTTCGGCGGATCCAGCGGGCTGTGCTCGATGGTCCGGGTGAGGTCATCGAGGCAGGCCTGATAGACAGCGTCGCTCTGGCCTTTGTTCTGCTCGTGCGGGCGGTAGATGAGCAGCAGCTTCTGAAGGATATCGGCAGCGACGAGAGACCGCCATTGGGTACGGAAGAAGGGGCGGGCTAACTCGCCCAATCCTTCATAGCTGTTCTTGCTGCTTGGCGCGAGGATTTGAGCTTCCCGATAGCCCGCGTCATCGAGGATCTGTCGCAAGTAGGGAGCGTATTGGCCGAAGCGGCAAGGTCCATCGGAGGTGGGCATGAAGAAGACTGTCCGAGCGGGGTCGGCGCCAGGTTCCTCGAGGTACCGGATAAAGTCGCCCACGGTGACCTTGGCGGGATAGCACTCGTCTCCGGAGGTGTGCTTGCCGCCCAGTTCCCGGGTCCGTTCGTTGGATGCCGGGGTTGGTGCGGCGTCGATTCCCAGGGCGCGGAAGCCGGCGGCAAACAGTTCGGCGGAGCCGGCCGCCATCGGGGGAATCAGGACTCGTTTGTTACTTAGTGGATGCCGGCCGTCATCGCGCGCCGGGGTTCGGCGATCAGTTCCGAGCTGTAGCATCGCAGGATTCCTTTGCTATCGAGATAGGCCTCGCAACGCGTCATGTAGCCGGCATCGTTTCCGTGGCCGTCGAACTGAAGCACCAGCAGCGGCGCGCCCGCGATCTTGCGAGCAAAGTACTTGATATAGGAGTCCGGCCCGCACTTGAAGTTGGAGATATAGATGAGGTGCAGGTTCGGACGCGCCGCTGCCAGCCGGGCCGTCTCGAGAATCTTCTGGCCCGATGACCAATACATGTTGGGATGCAGATCGGTCACCTGTTCGGTACCGGTCACCAGGAAATCGAGCGGGATGACGTTTGCTCCGTATTGCTTCCGG
>CAYLSS010000840.1:0-2808 GCA_964385765.1 uncultured Solibacteraceae bacterium | reverse complement strand
ACTTGATCTTCACCACTGTTGCCGTTGACGGATCCAACCCGGCGATCACCATCACCGGGCAACGCGTCAGGTAGTGCGGCTCGGCGGCAATGCCGAAAAGAGAATCGATGTCGATGCTGCTCGGCCGTGGATCAGGCTCCAGATGGGAGTGCCACTCACCAATGCTTTGGCCACGGGGGCCAAGTTCTCTCTGTGCGCGATCGAGTTCCTCCTGTACGAACTGGACGTCGCGCGCGAAGAGCGTCTTGCTTCGCTCTGCGGCGGGTCCAGGTCCTGTCGCTCGAATCGCGACGGCGCGACGCTGTTCATCAACGAAGCCGATCAGGATTCCCCCTGTTTCGGTGTTCGGTGAGGCCTGCGTTTCCTTCACGATCGTACGCTGTGCGTCCTCTGTGATGAGCAGCTTGGCAACGTCGGGCTCCTGGCAGGCTGGGCATCCGCGGAGTGGCGGGATTGACAACGACAGCGTCGTAAACGGTTGCGCCAATCGAGAGTCCACATCGGGAGCCGGCGGCACCGACCAGAGCCAATGATTCGTCACCAGTTCCTTTCCCTCAAGGAAATCGATCGCGGTACGGGCAATGAGGCTCGCAATGAAGCTTAGATCAGCGCCCCTCTCGAATCATCCCGCCGACCTCCTTGAGCGTTTTCACGTCGATCTCCCGCAGACGGCCGTCGGGCCGCGGGCCGATGTTGATGGAGAAGATGTTCCCGTATTCGACCGCGGCCAGATAATCCTGGTAGAGCTTCTCCGGCGGATGGCACAGGTTCTCGAACTTCGGCAGCGAGTAAAACCAGTGAGCGCCCTCGTCGCGCCACGGCTGGATGGGGTACGTGAACTCGGCCATCAGGTAGCCTTTGTAGTTCTCCTCGGCTTCCTTGTTGTAGCGCGAGGTGCCGGGCTCGCCGATCGGTCCCGGCGTCCCCCGTTCCCGCAGGCTGAGCCGCCCGGCCGGCTCCCCGTGATTGAATCCGACGAAGGTGTTCGGCTGAAACCGGTGGACCCACTCTACGGTGGCCTCGTGGTCCGAACCGCCGTCACCCTGTGCATGGTCCATCCAGAAGAACTCGATCGGCCCGTACCGGGTGCAGAGCTCCTCGAGCTGCGCTTTCTTGAGCTCGGCGTTCTTGCCGCTCTTCCAGATGGGATCGCGCCACTTCGGACCGCCGGGCATGATCCCATCCTCCGGCACCTCGCCTTCGATCCAGGTCCAGTCGCCTTCGGAGAAGTAGAGCGCCAGTTTTATTCCGTACTTGTCGCAGGATTTCCGCAGCTTCGCGAGCACGTCAATGCCCAGCGGGCTGTTGGTGACCTTCCAGTCCGTGGTGTCGGTGTCCCACAGGCAGAAGCCGTCGTGGTGCTTGGTTAGGAACAGGATGTAATTCATCCCGGCGTCCTTGGCGGTCCGGCACCACTGATCGGTATCGGCGCCCGTGGCCTTGAAGTAGCTCACGTTCTCCACCCCGCGGGTCCATTCCCGGCCGGAGAAGGTGCTGAACGACCAGCAGATGAACATTCCCCACTTGAGGTCCTTGATTTGCTCCGACCGAACTTCGTCGGGGATCGGCGTCTTGTTGATCGACTGAGAGGCGGCGAACGTAACCGTCAGCACCGCCGCGACTATCGCGATTGCCTTCCCGCTCAATACACACACTCCCTCGCCGCGTCCGCGCAGATCTGGATGTTTTCCGGCGGTGTCTCAAAGAAATGGTCGGCACAGGACAGAATATATCCCTCGTCGCGGCCCACCGTCTCGAACAGCCGGTGCACCATGCCCCGGATCTGCTCTGGCGTACCGTCCGTTAGCACGTTGAACTGCTCTATGCCGCCGACTAGACAAAGGCGGTCGCCGATCTTCGCCCGGTAATCCCAGGGGTCCTGGTTGCCGCCGATGCTCTTGGGATCCAGCGTCTCGGAGGCGTCGCAGCCGTTGGCCACCACCAACTCCTCGATCTTGCTGGTGCCGCCGCAGGTATGGTACGTGACCTGGAAATCGGCGTCGTGCAGCGCATCGTGCATCTTGCGGTCGTAGGGCAGACAGAACTCCTCGTGGCTCTTCGGCGAGATCACCGTCGAGGAAGAGGAGCCGCCGCCGGTTTCGATGAGGTCGAACTTCGCGCCTCGCATCGACTCGATGAACTGGAGCTTCTTGTCCAGCAGAATGCGCAGCAGCTCGTGCACCCAGTCCGGCTGGTCGGAGCACTTGAACATCAGGTCAGTGATGTCGAACAGGCAGGCCGCATGCGGCCAGCAGCCGGCCTGGTCGCCCCAGACGAAGCCGCGCAGGATGCCCTTGTCGCCCACGCGATCATACGCCTCGCTCACCGGCTTCGGATCCAGATCGGGAACCGGCATGTACTTGCGAATCAGCTCGATGTCCTCGTCGCGTTTGATCAGGTACTCGGTGATCCACGTCGTTTTCCGGTTGCCCTGCGTCTTGTAAGTCAGTACGCCTTCCGGCGTCGTGATGGTGTGATGGTTGACACGGTCATCCGGATCGTCGTTCACCACGGTGATCTCGTCTTTCCACTCGGGGGTGGAGAACTTGGTTGTATCGGCGTCGGGCAGCCAGAACTGACCCATGTCCTGGAAGTACTGAATGGAGGCGTCCATGCCGAACTTCTCAAACGCTTCCAGGTCACTGACGCCCTCCAGATACTGATCCAGATGGTAGCCTTGCCACTGGTGCACCGACACCGGAACCCTGTCAGGCTTGCCGCCGTCGAGCGCGACCATCATTCTCTCTTTTGACGTCATACTTGTCCTCCCATGGGCGCGGCGCCGCCAGCAGCCGGGCAGCGGCAACC
>CAYLSS010000839.1:0-2813 GCA_964385765.1 uncultured Solibacteraceae bacterium | reverse complement strand
GGTTGAGGAAGTGCTCTGTATCCCGGCGCTCCGGCTCGGAGCTCTCGAGGGCTTCGAGACATGTGTCGTCAGCTTCACAACTGACATTCCGATGTTCCGGGGCGAGTGGGGCGAGCCCTTCCTCATCGGCCCGGGCTCCATCCACGACGCGCACACCAGCGAGGAGCGCGTCTCCAAACGGGAGCTCATCGAAGCCGTCGAAATCTATCGAAAAATGGTCTTACAGTTACTACGTCGTAGTAAGTATTCATCGGAAGGAAGTCAACATGGCAGATAAGATCGCAGTCGGAATTCTCGGCGCCACCGGCATGGTGGGCCAACAATTTGTCAATCTTCTACAGGGGCATCCGTGGTTCGAGATCGCCTGGCTCGGCGCGAGTGAACGCTCCGCCGGCAAAAAGTACTCCGACGCCACCATCTGGCGTCTGGACGGCGTCATGCCGGAGAGCGTCGCGAACCTGGTGGTGAATGACTCCGCCCCCGGAGACGCCCCAAAGCTGATGTTCTCGGCTATGGACGCCTCCGTCGCCACCGACATTGAGCGCGCCTTTGCCGAAGCCGGCCACTTCATCGTCTCCAACTCCCGGAACCACCGCATGGAGCCCGACGTCCCATTGTTGGTGCCCGAGGTGAACCCCGACCATCTGAGAATACTTCCCATTCAGCGCCGGAATCGCGGCTGGAAAGGCGGTATCATCACCAATCCCAATTGCTCGACCATCGTGATGACACTTGCGCTGGGAGCTCTGAAGCCGCTCGGGCTCTCCAAGGTGCTCGTTACCACCATGCAGGCCATCTCGGGTTCCGGCTATCCGGGTCATTCCGCCTTCGACATGACCGCTAACGTCTACCCGTTCATCAAGAACGAAGAGCCGAAGATGGAAAGCGAGACGCAGAAGATTCTCGGTGAGTGCACCGGCAACGCCTTCAACGTCCATCCATTAAAGGTCAGCGCGGCCTGCAATCGAGTGGAAGTACTCGACGGGCACACCGAGACCATCGCCGTCGAGTTCAACGAGAAGCCTTCCGAAACGGCGATCCTCGACACTTTCCGCAATTACAAGGGCGTGCCACAGGAGAGAAATCTCCCCAGCGCGCCGCCGAACCCCGTGATCTACATGACCGAACAAGACCGCCCCCAGCCCCGGCGCGACGTCAATCGCGAGAAAGGTATGGCGGTCTTTGTCGGCCGTCTCCGCGAGTGCCCGGTCCTCCATTGGAAGTTTCTCGCCATGGGCCACAACACGGTCCGCGGCGCCGCCGGCGCGGCCATCCTCAACGCCGAGCTGTTGCGGTCTGAAGGGCTGCTGGACCAATGACCGAGACAGGCACAGACCGCTCGGAGGGCCGCCCGGCATGATCGTCATGAAGTTCGGCGGCACCTCCGTCGCCAACCACCAAGCCATCCGGCGTGTCGCCGACATCGTGACCGCCCGCCGGGACCGGAAGCCGGTCGTGGTGGTCTCCGCCATGGGCAAGACCACCGATACGCTGCTCGCCATCGCCGACCATGCCATCGCGAACCGTCGCGACACGGCGATGGAGCTACTGCACAAGCTCGAACACCTGCATCTCGAACAGGGGTCCTCGTGTGGCGGACGCACCGAGGAGATCTTCGCCGAGTTGTCCGAACTCGTCCGCGGCCTGGTCGTGCTCGGCGAGCTCAGCCCGCGCTCCATCGACGCAATTTCGAGCTACGGCGAACGGCTCTCCAGCATCATTGTCGCGGAGAAGTTCCACGCCGCGGGCCTGCATGCGGCCCACGTCGATTCGCGGGAGGTGATCCGAACGGACAGCCGTCACACCGCCGCCACACCGCTATATGAAGAGACCTACAACAACATCGCCGACTGCATTCCACCTCTGCTTGGCGAACACGACGTCGTGGTGATGGGCGGATTCATCGCCGCCAATGAACAAGGCGTCACAACCACCCTCGGCCGCGGCGGATCCGACTTCACCGCCGCCATCGTCGCCGCCGGTTTGGGCGCGGAAGAAATTCAGATCTGGACCGACGTCGACGGCTTGATGACCACAGACCCGCGAACCGTTCCCGAAGCTCACCGTGTGAAAGTCATTTCGTTCGACGAGGCCGCCGAGCTGGCCTACTTCGGCGCTCGCGTCCTTCACCCGTCCACCCTCCTGCCCGCGATCGAAAAGAACATTCCCGTTATGATCCAGAACTCGTACCGTCCCGAAGTCGCCGGCACGCGCATTGTCGCCGATCGCGTGCCGTGCGAGAACGTCGTGAAATCCATCGCCTGCAAGCGGCGCGTCACCGTCGTCAATATCCGCTCCACCCGCATGCTTGGCGCTCACGGTTTCCTCAGGCGGATCTTCGAAGCATTCGACCGCCACGAGACTTCGGTCGATATGGTGGCCACCTCCGAGGTCAGCGTCTCCGCTACCATCGACAACCCTCGGGCGCTCGCGGCCATACGTCGTGAGATCGAACAGTTCGCCACCGTTGACGTCGACGAAGACCAGTCGATCATCTGCCTGGTGGGCGACAATATCCGCTTCACCCCAGGCGTCGCCGGACGCATCTTCAAGGCGCTCGATGGGATCAACATACGCATGATCTCCCAGGGGGCCTCGCTTCTGAACATGGGCTTCGTGGTGGCGAGCAACGACGTCGACCAGGCGCTGCGCCTGCTCCACAAGGAGTTCTTCACCCAGCTCGATTCGAATGTTTTTGACTGAAAGGAAATGCCCATGAAGCTCGCTATCGTCGGCTATGGACGCATGGGACGCATGGGGGACCTGACGAAGGCGAAGCTCGTCAAATCCAAGAAGTACACCCTTCTCCGGAT
>CAYLSS010000838.1:0-2816 GCA_964385765.1 uncultured Solibacteraceae bacterium | reverse complement strand
GACGGGATCCCGGCCGGCGCCTCGGCGCGCCTTCTGGCCGAAGCGGGCCGGGCTTACGCGCTCTACCTGCATCATGGCAAGCTGCTGGCCGATTACTTTCCCCGCTACGTCGTCCGCCGAAGCGTTCAGAACACAGTGTTTGCCCTCAACATCCCTGCCGGCGCGTGGGTAGGCCGATGGTGGAACCCGAGAACCGGCGAGCTACAACAGGAAGACATGATCGATCACCCCGGAGGACCGTTGTGGCTCGATGCACCCGATTATCGGGAAGATATCGCTCTCGAGCTTAGGGCGCGCTAGTTCTTCCGACGGAACCACCGGCTTCCGGCGACCCAAACACCGGACGCCGGAAGTGGGCGGCCCGACGGAGGCTGGACCGGTGCCGGTCATGCTCGTGCCTGTTATTCCAAAGACCTGGCACTGTCCTCTACCTCGTAAGAGGAGATCGGCGGGATCTCTTGATGCTTCGGCGGTATCATAAATTCATAGGTTCCTGAATGCCCTTTGCCCCCATTCCCGATGCAGTTGCGGAATTTCGCCAGGGCCGGATGCTGGTTGTCGTTGATGACGAAGACCGTGAAAACGAGGGCGATCTGACCATTGCGGCCGAGAAGGTCACGCCGGAGATCATCAACTTCATGGCCACGTATGGTCGCGGTCTCGTCTGCCTCGCCCTCAGCGAGGATCGATGCGATCAGCTCCAGCTTCCCCTGATGTCTCAGGTAAACACCTCACGTTTCGGGACCGCTTTCTGCGAGGCGATCGACGCGCGCGAAGGCGTCACCACCGGCATCTCCGCCGCCGACCGGGCGCAGACAATCCAGGTCGCCATTAACCCTCAGGCCAAACCGCACGATCTTGCCCGTCCCGGTCATGTGTTCCCGCTCCGAGCGCGAAACGGAGGCGTCCTGGTTCGCGCCGGCCAGACTGAAGCGGCGGTCGACCTCGCCCGGCTAGCAGGTCTGCAGCCCGGAGGGGTGATCTGCGAGATCATGAAGGACGACGGCACGATGGCCCGCGTCCCGGACCTCGAGATCTTCTGTGCCGAGCACGACCTGAAGCTGATCTCCGTCGCCGACTTGATCCGCTATCGCTTGCAAACAGAAAGATTTATCCGCAGGAAGGCGGAGGGCACGCTGTCCAACCCGATCGGCGAATTCCGCACTATTGCCTACTCTTCAAGCATCGATCCGGAGGTCCACCTGGCGCTGGTGCATGGCGACATCGCCAACACCGACGTCGTCACGGTCCGGATGCAGACTCACTGCGCCTTCGGCAATATCTTCCAGTCCGTCGATTGTGATTGCACGCGCCTGCTGCAGTCGTCGCTCAAAGCGATTGTTAACGAAGGAGCGGGCGTTCTCGTCTACCTTCATGAGAGTAGTCCTGGACTTCGCATGCTCCCGGCCGAGGAGGAATGTGCGCCGAGGCGCCTTGTCTCCCATGGGCGGAAGTTCCAGCACTACACGACTCCGGATGGCCAGCGCCTGCTGCAATACGAAAGCGGCATCGGCGCCCAGATTCTCTCGGACCTGGGGCTGAGGCGGATCCGATTGCTCACTAACCATCCGCGGAAGATCGTCGGTCTCGAGGGTTTCGGAATCGAGATTGTCGAGCAGGCGCCGGTGAACTGATTTAGGAGACTTCATGATCATCAGAGCATTCTTCTGCCTTGCTGTTGCTGCTACGCTGTCGCCGGCGGCCGACAGTTCCTTGTTGCGCTACCTGCCGGCGGATGCCAGGCTCGTTGCGGGAGTCGATTTGGAAGCCGCCCGTCATACTCCGTTTGGGGGGTACGTGCTGAATCGCATCGAGGCACATGCCGACGACTTCGAGGAACTCGAATCCAAAACCGGATTCGATCCCCGTACCGATCTGCTCGAAATCGTGATCGGCGGCAACAGCGCCGGCAGGGCGGGTGACAGCATTGTCATTGCCCGTGCCCGTTTCTTCGACGTGCCGGCTATCTCGGTTTGGGCCGCGGATAAAGGTGCGCGGGTGTCTGTCGCGGATGGGGTCACCGTGATCCGCGGGGGGCGCGACAACGCCCCTGCAGTGGCGTTTCCCAGCGATTCGGTCATGCTGGTGGGCCGTTCGGAGAACATTCGCGCGGCTCTCGAACGGGTGTCCGCCGGCGGGAAGATCGACTCCGCCGTCTCGGATCGGATTACCGAGATCTCCATGGGAAACCACCTCTGGGGGCTGATGCTTGGATCTCCGGCGGAGTTTGTCGGCAAGATCGACGAGGAAACGGTCGACAGCGCGATGCAGGGCGATATCATCCGTTCCATTCAGGAACTGAGCGGCAGCGCCGTCTTCGGGCAAACGGTCGAGGCCCATGCGCACGCGACAACCGAGACCGCCGCGGACGCCATGGCCCTTGCTAACGTGATCGAGTTCTTTGTCAGCCTGGCCCAACTCAATGCCGATGCCGAAACCGCCAGGCTGCTCCGCGATGCCATTGAAGGGGGAAGGCCCCTCGTCACGGGCAACTCCGTGACCGTCAAAGTCTCTCTTTCGGAAGACGATCTCGAGAAGTTGTTCGAGGCGATGCCCTTTCCGGTGCACCATCGGCGGCACCGGGCGGCTCGCACAGCCGGGCGGGCCGGTCAAGTCGCCACCACGCCGGCGGGCGCAGCACGGTGAGTGCCGGTGCCGCCGCGGCGCCTCAGCGGGCCCGGACGCCGGCGGGCTCGCCCTTCGCTACCCTGTGGATCGCATTCACGAGCTTTCGGTAAGGGATGTCATCGAGACTGTCGCAGCAAAGCCAATCACCGTCCCGCCAGCTCGAAAAGGACCAGCGGCTGAGAATCGCG
>CAYLSS010000837.1:0-2819 GCA_964385765.1 uncultured Solibacteraceae bacterium | reverse complement strand
GCATCTCGTCACTCTATCCGCTTTTGATGAAGAGTTCAATCGCCCCCCGGCTGCCGTGTTTTTACTCCGCGGCCGTGACGTGCGAGATACTACTATCCAATGGGACTCATGGAGTCATGGCTGCGGCAGGTGGCGATTGGCCGATGCCTTCGATTCGCCCATCCGGTCGTCTACGCGGTCGCCTATGTCTGGCGCCGGTTGATGGTTCGAACCACCTTTATCGCCGTCACCGGTAGTGTGGGGAAGACGACCACCAAGGAATGCCTCGCCGGTGTGTTGCGGGAATTCGCGCCCACGGTCTGTTCCTGGCGCAACCAGGGAGGGCCGACATTGGTGCCGCTCAATGTGCTCCGGGTCCGGCCCTGGCATCGCTATGCGGTGCTCGAGTTGGGAGTGGGAGGGCCGGGGCAGATGGACAGGCCAGCCAGGTTGGTACGACCGGATGTCGCTATCATCCTCAACGCCCATGCAACCCACACGAAGGAGTTCAAGGGCGTCGCAAAGCACGCAGCCGAGAAAGCGGTGCTTCTCCGTCACTTGAAGAGTGACGGCGTGGCGCTGCTTGGGGCCGAGGATCCGCGCATTGCGAGCCTGGCTTCCGGTTTGCCTCAGCGCACGTGGCTGTTCGGAACCACCTCGGAGTGTCACTACCGCGCCGAATCAGTCACGGCCAGATGGCCCGAACGCTTGCGCTTCACGCTACGTGCGCCTGGCGGCCGCCACGAGGTGCGCACGCAGTTGGTGGGGCCGCACTGGGCATCCGCCGCAACCGCGGTCTTGGCGGGCGCCGGGGCCGCCGGCGTCGACCTTGCTTTGGCCGCCGATGCGTTTTCGCGGATTCCGCCGTTTGATGGGCGCCTGCAGCCCGTCCAGGCCCCCTCCGGTGCGATCTTTCTGCGAGACGACTATGGCGCAAACCTGGTGTCGCTCCTGGCGGCGTTTCAGGTAATGGAGACCGCGCAGGCGGCCCGCCGGTGGCTGGTTATCAGCGATATCACCGATGTTGACATGAGCCACCGCCCGCGCCTCCGGTACCTGGCCGGCTGGTATTCCAGGGTGGCGGATGTGGTGGTTCTGGCGACCGGAGATACGGCCTACGCCAGGCGCCGCGCGATCGAGGCCGGTTTTCCGGAGGATCGCTTTCACGGCTTCCCGACCGTAAGAGCCGCCGCGGAGTTCTTGCGTCAGGAACTCCGCCCGGGTGACCTGGTCTTGCTCAAGGGGCGCATCACGCATCACCTGACCAGGGTCTACCTGGCTCAATTCGGCTCGGTCGCCTGCTGGAAGGACTACTGCCCGAAAACAATGCTCTGCGATATCTGCTGGGAGTTAGGGCTGGGAACAAAGGACCTGGCCCGCGCCAACAAGCTGATCCCGGCGGACGATCTCATCGAGAGCCTCTGATATCGGCCGGCGCGGGATCGCATCGCGTTACGGCGACACGAAGTCGGCCTGATGAAAAGCGCCCCTTTGTTGAGCGCAATGTATTTGGCCACGCCCCGCCCAAAGAAGATCGGGTTGTCCTCTTCCGTTAATTGATGGTGACCGGATGGGCCATGGCTCCGGCGGGATTCCTCGTTTGTCAGATCATGTTCGGTCAACGATAGCTGCAACAGAATCATTGCGGAGCGCCTCCGGTCTGCTGGCGAGGAGATGTCCGATTCGCTGGCCGGATTGATTCGCTGCGCATCCTTTCGTGTATCTCCCGGCCCAGGCGCACGGCGAGTGGCGGGAGAGCTTCGATATCGGCGGCGGAAGAGCGGAAGTTGACGATGCACAGTCGCAATGCGTACTTTCCGCCAACCATGGCGTGGGAGAAGAACGCTTCGCCACTATTCTCAATGGCGGTCTGCAGTTCCTGGTTCAGTTGATTGAGATAGCTCTCTGTCCGCTCGGAGCCGAGACTGTCGCGCAGTTCGAGCGGGACGTAGCGAAAGGTTGTGATGCTTAGATTGTGTGTGACCGGTTCCATCTCCGGTTCCGCTGTTACTAAGTCGAAGAAATAGCGTGCCAGGGCGATGTCGTCACCGATCATCTCACGATAAGCCGCGGCGCCCGCGTGCCGCAGGGCCATCCAGACCTTCAACGCGCGAAAGCCGCGGGAGTTTTGTGGTCCGTAGTCGAAGTAATTGATGGCCTCGACGTCAAAACTGTAGTAGGGCGGATGATAGGAGAAGGCGTTTTGCAGGGCGAGGGGGTCGCGAACCAGGGCGCATCCGGCTTCGAGCGGTGCGTAGAGCCACTTATGCGGATCGACCGCGACCGAATCGGCCAGAGCGATGCCGCCGAGATCCTCCGGCGCGCCGGCGACCCCGGCTGCGAATGCGCCATAAGCGCCATCCACATGGAACCAGAGATTGTGCTCCCGGCAGAAAGCCGCCAGGCCTGGCAGGGGGTCGACGGCGCCGGTGCTGACAGTTCCCGCGGAGCCCACGACGAGGAAAGGCCGGGCGCCTTCGTCGAGATCGCGACGGTATTGAGCTTCCAAAGCCTGCAGGTCAATGCGCTGCCGGCCGTCGACGGGGACCCAGCGAAGCGAGTCCACTCCAAGTCCCATGAGATCGGCGGCCTTCTGGATCCACGTGTGAGTTTCGCTGGAGGCATACACACAGAGACGCGGGCCTCCGGCTGTGCCTTGTTTTCGGACATCCCATCCAGCTTTGGCGGCGCGGGCGGCGGCGAAGCAGGTGATGTTCGCCAGGTTGCCGCCGCTCACCAGCAAGCCGCCGCAGCCGGCGGGATACCCCAGGAATTCAGCGAGCCACCGGATCACCTGGGCTTCGATCTCGGACGCCATCGGCGCCAACTTCCAACCGCCG
>CAYLSS010000836.1:0-2824 GCA_964385765.1 uncultured Solibacteraceae bacterium | reverse complement strand
TTTCGACTCGTGCCCCTTCCGCCAGCCGCAAGAGAATCCAACCCAGGCTGACGCCTTCCACCAGCTTCGCTTCGACCCGCGCCCACTGATAGGTTTCCTGGTCAATCCACAACTTTCCCTGAACTCCCGTGAAGAGTCGAGCTCGCCAGCTTCCGGGCCGAAAACCAGGACGCGGCGTCGCTTCGATGACCCAGGCCGGCCGCCCCCGCACCTCTTCCTCACCGATGAGACGGAACTTGAACGCATCCGGGATCTCGTCGAGAGCTTTCCGCTTCTTCTCGCGTTCCTTTTCGTAATCCCGAATGCGGTCCTCGCGTTCGACCACGGATTCCGTGCGTCTTTCTGCCAGAGTCTCCTCAAAACGGATCCGTTCGGATTCTATCTCAGCGGGTTCAAGCGGCTCATCGAACCGAGAAATCAGACGCTTATAGGCCGACCCCTCGATGATATGGATTTGAAAGGCCTTGACGTCGGTTTTCTCGGGTTCCCCGTTCTTGTCCAGATCGATCTTTCTCACCCGCTCCCGATATTCGTAGTCCCGCAGCGCTAACTCATTCTTTTGATCGACTTCCAACGATCGGCGGATGATCGACTCAACGTCGGGAGACACTGAGGCCGCACTGCCCGACACCAGGAGCATGAGTGCAAGAAGCACATTCGAATGGATGTTGTCGAGCGGCAGCACGTTTCACTTCCTGTTCGGATCGCGGAAAACGGCGACCAGATTGCCCGCGTGTGACCGGCGAAAAGTCCACTCGGGTGGAATGAGGGTCGTGGAGCCATAATCGAGTACGAGCCCAGGGCCCTGCTGCCACCGGCTGGTTAGTTCCTCCCGCCTCCGAACGGCGATCCGCCGCCATCTGCCGTCTGTATAGACACGCCGTATCGTCGGCTTCGCCGGCCCAGTCTTCCTTCGCGTCGACAAGCCTGGCCGGTCACTCACCCGCCGGGATCGGACGCGGATGGTGACGATCTCGATCGGCTTCACTGGATCCGAGTAACCGTAGCTGCGATGGTGCTCCCGATGAAAAGGAGCGCCAGGATCTGCTGAATCCCAAGGGACTGTCAACTCATAGCTTTGGCCCGCGTAGCGCACATCGGCCGACCGTGTGAGCCGCGCTCCCGGTGTTTCCTTCAGCGCTTGGCGTTCGAGTTTCTGGAACCGGGACTCCAGGTCGGTTCGCCCCAAAGCGCCATCGGCATAGTCCCGTATACGGTCGGCCAGCAGCATGCCGACAGCCGACAGCACCCCTGCCTGCTCCGGAACGACAACGGTTCGTATTCCCAATTCACGAGCGATCTCACAGGCATGCAATCCCCCACAGCCGCCGAAGGCCACCAGGGCAAATCGTTTCGGGTCGTATCCACGCTCCACCGTAACGGCCCGAATAGCCCGCTGCATATTCGCATCGGCGACTTTTACGATGCCAGAGGCGGCTCTCGTGCGATCGAACCCGAGGGACGCCGCCAGACGATCCACCGCCTCCCCCGACCGGTGTTCATGGATCTGCATTCCTCCACCCAGGAACTGTCCGCTGGCGATACGCCCGAGCACCACGTGGGCATCGGTTACGGTGGCCTCGCGACCGATTCCATAGCATGCCGGGCCCGGATCCGCGCCTGCGCTCTCGGGCCCGACGCGAAGCAATCCTCCCCGATCGACCCTGGCGATCGATCCTCCACCGGCGCCCACCGTCTTGATATCCAGCATGGGCGTTCGGATCGGGAGGCCATCTATCAATGATTCGGTCGTCTCCACCGGCGCTCCGTCAACTAGATGAACGTCGGTCGAGGTACCGCCCATATCGAAGCCGATCAACCGGTCGATTTTCTCGAGGTCGGCTAAGGCGCGAGCGCCCACCACGCCCCCGGCCGGACCCGACAGCACCGTCCGGACAGCCTGGGCGCGGGCCTCGGCCATCGTCATCGAGCCACCGTTAGATTGCAGAATCGAGATCCGGTGATGGGAGGCCCGTTCCAGGCGGGCGAGGTACCTCTCCATCAGCGGTCCCACGTAGGCATTGATGACCGTGGTCGATGACCGTTCGTATTCCCGAAACTCCGGGCTTACCTCGTGCGAGCAGCAGACATAGCCGACGCCCTCCAGCGCATCCGCTACCTGGCGCTCGTTGTCCGGGCTGATGTAGGAATGCAGAAAACAGATCGCCACCGCCTCCACTCCGGATCGCGACAGTCGGCCCCGCAGTTTTCGAAGATCGCCGGCAGCGGGAACCATGGCGCGCTCTCCGTCATGGAATGTGCGTTCGCCTACTCCGTAGCACAGGTTCCGGGGAACAAGAGGCGTCGGGGGGACGGGACGCAGTTCATACAGTTTGGGGCGATTCTGGCGCCCGATCTGGACGAGGTCCTCGAATCCCTCAGTCGTAACCAAGGCTGTGCGGGCGCCTTTTCTCTCCAGAAGGGCGTTCGTGGCCACGGTCGAGCCGTGGATGACGTCAGCCTTCGTATTGCTGGCGGCCTGTTCGAGGCCAGCCAGGATCACCGCGGACGGGTCCTTTGGATTCGAACGAAGCTTGAAGCTGCTGATCCGGCCTCTGTCATCGACGACGACAAAATCGGTGAAAGTCCCGCCGGCATCGATGCCAATCCGGAGGGTCGACATCCCACGATTCTCGCACGCCGTGGAGACAACGCCGGCCGACGCGCCCTACGCCCGAACCTGCCGGATCACCTCGAGATATTTCTTCGCCCGCTCAGTGAAGACTTCGTATTTGCCGCTGGCTATGGTCTCCTTGTCGACAAGATCGGCTCCCACGGCCACCGCGCAGGCCGTCGGCAAGGTGGCCGCCAGCGCCCACAAGCC
>CAYLSS010000835.1:2620-2826 GCA_964385765.1 uncultured Solibacteraceae bacterium | reverse complement strand
GGAAGGGCTGATTCTGGTGGACAACCCGCACCCCGAGCGCGAGATGCTCAGTTCGCTCCAGTGTGGGCTCCGTCGGGTGGCTGAAAAGGCGGCAGGCGTCATCTTCACTCCGGTCGACTATCCACTGATTCGGCCGGCCACCGTCAAGACCCTCATCGACGAGTTCAGCCGGTTCCCCACGTCGCCGGCGGTCGTGCCCACCTTCG
>CAYLSS010000835.1:0-2610 GCA_964385765.1 uncultured Solibacteraceae bacterium | reverse complement strand
TATTTTGGTCATGGAAAATTAGATATCGGTGCGATTCAGACGCCGGCGTTAATCAAATACGTAAAGCAAAAGGCGATCAGTGACGGACTGACGATCCTTGATGTGCCGCCGGGGACATCCTGTCCTGGTTCACCGCCGCCTGGTCGCGGAACTCCAAAAACTGCCGGCCACCGGACAGGCTCGTGATGTCATCCGCCGCCACCGTCCGGAAACACGCTACGTGCCCGTGGAAGATCCCGGGGTTCTCCGGGATATCGATACGCCGGACGACTACGCCTCGCTCCAGCCGGATCCGCCGCACGGCGCCGGCGGCCTGTGATCGATGCCTCCGGCGGGCCTATGATCGGATAAGACGCACTGCTCCATGCCTTCGCGCCGCTCAATACGACTACTGGTGATGGCCGCGCTCCTGCTCGGGCTGGCCTTGTCTCTCCCCGTGGTGCGTTTCGGCCGACTGGCGCCGCCGGTGCAGTCGGCCCTGGAAGCGGCCCTGGACCGGCGGGTCGAGATCAACGGTCCGGTCCGCCTGCGGCTTCTGCCCTTCCCGGCCATGATCGTTTCCGATCTCGTCATTCACGAAGATCCGGCCTTCGGGATCGAGCCGATTGCCTACGTCGACTCGGCCGAGCTCGGTGTGAAGCCGGTCTCTTTGGTCTACGGAAGGTTGCTCCTGTCGAGCCTCCGGCTGGTAGGCCCCAGCGTGAATCTGATGAAGACCGTAGAGGGACGTTGGAACTACCCGTCGCTCCTCAACCGGGCTTTTACCTCCAGACCGGCCAGCCGCCGCCCGCTTCCGCTGATCGAAGTCCGTGACGGCAGGTTGAATTTCAAGTACGGCGCCACCAAGAGCGTTTTCTACCTTTCCTCGTTCGACCTGGATCTGCATCCCGACACCGAGATCGAGGATGCTTTGCGGTTCCGCTTTTCGGCGTCCCCGTCCCGCACTGACCGGGCCGCACCCGGCTTCGGGCGCTTCAGTGGAAGCGGACGCTTCCGCTACGTTCCTCACGCCGAGGATCGCGTGAATCTTGTCGTGCGCCTCGAGCGAAGCGCCATTCCCGATATCCTGACCCTGATCCAGGGCCACGGCTCGAGGCTCGGCGGCTTTGTCGCCTCCCGGGCAGAAGTCAGCGGAACTCTTTCCAACCTCGGAATTCGCGGGGAGATCGAGTTAGCCGATCTCGACCGCCGGTTTCTCTTTCCGCCTCCTTCGGGCGAATGGAGTCTCAACTATGAAGGCCGCCTCGACATCACTCGCCAGGAGCTTCGGATCGGTACCCTCTCAGGCAATGAGCAGGTGCCGCTCTCCAGCCGGTTCTACGTGCGGGACTATTTCGCCCAGCCTCGGTGGGCGGCCGTGGTAACGGCTGACAAGCTTCGACTGGAGACTCTCTCCGCGCTGGCGGCCGAGATGGGCAGCCCGATCCTGCCCGGCCTTTCGCTGCACGGCGCGATCTCCGGGGCGATCAGCCGTTCAGCCGCGGGCGATGTCGAAGGACACTTTCGAGCCACCGGCATGGAACTCAGCTCTCCGGACGGAGAGTCGCTGTACATCGACCAGGCGGCCGTGGTTTCCGAAGGCGGGGTGATCAGCGTCGAGCCCACGGCGGTTGCCGTCGACGGCAAGCGCGTGGCGACCGTCCGCGGTTCCTATGCCCGGGCCGGCCGGCGACTGACAATCGGCATCCAGGGCCGCCGGTTCTCGATCGCCCGATTCGCGGACTTCTGGAGCGGGATGACCGACTATCCCGTGCCGCCCGCCTTTACGCGATTCCAGGGCGGCAACTGCAGCGGGGATCTCCTCTTTTCGGCTTCGCCTGGCCACGAGTCATGGTCCGGCGATATCGAAATTCGCGGAGGACGTCTGGATGTCCCGGGCCTGGCTGCTCCGGTGACGATCGTTCATGCGCGGACCGCTCCGGCCGGTCCCGATATCGAGTTGGAAGGCGTGGCTGGAGAGCTTGCCTTCCGCGCCCGCTCCCGGACGCGCGAACCCCTCCAACTGAAGTTGAGCGAACTGGATGCATTGGAGCTCGAAGCGCTCCTCGGTCCGACTCTCTACCGGCGTCAGGGGCTGCTGGCTCGTACGCTGCGGCGAGGACGGGCGCCGGTGCCTCACTGGCTGGCGGACCGAGAACTGGCGGCTGAAATCGAGCTCGGCACGCTCACCGCCGGTCCGATCGTGCTCCATGACCTGGCCATGCGCCTCTTCTGGATCGGTCCCGATGTTGATCTTCAAGTGCTCGAGGCCGATGCCAGACCAGGCGCTCTCACGGCTCGGCTCAACGCGGATCTACGGCGGGAATCGCCCCGGTATCGCCTCGCTGCCCAAGTGAAAGGGCTGCCCTGGGCCGGTGGAAGGCTCGACGCTGAGGGTCGGGTCACCACTTCCGGATCCGGGATCGAACTCGTCGCGCGCGCCGGCGCCGAGGGTGAGTTCGCAGTTCGTTCGCCCCGTCAGGCAGGATTTCGGGAAGCTTACGGCTGTTACGAGTTCCGCTTCTCACGGGGCGTTCCTTTACTCGATTTCCCTTGTCTCACGATCCGCACCCGCGATCAAATCTACCATGGGTGGGGCAGCGGCGCCCCCTCCGGGAAAGTCGAGCTGGA
>CAYLSS010000834.1:0-2827 GCA_964385765.1 uncultured Solibacteraceae bacterium | reverse complement strand
AAGACGTGGGAACCGCGCAGAAAACTCGGCGACGCAGACGCCGCGACCGTGGATAACCCGACGGCGATCGTGGACCATAAGACCGGCGCGGTGCACATGGTCTACCAGGTCAATTACGCCCGCGCCTTCTATATGCGCAGCGATGACGACGGCCGTACCTTCTCCGAACCCGTGGACATCACATCCGTATTTGGGAAGTTCCGTGAGGACTACGACTGGAACGTGATCGCCCCGGGACCCGGGCACGGCATCCAACTGGCCAACGGGCGGCAACTGCTGCTGGTTGCCGACGATGAGGTGCGCCGGGCCCGGCTCGAACTATTGCGCGCCATGGACCTGCGCCTCGATACCGTGGTCGAGCTGACCGACCAGCTCCAGTATCATCCGGTCGACGCTCCGGAACCCACCGCGGCGCTCGCGACTGCTCTCGAACACCGCGACGACTGGCGGGCACAGGCGCTTCGGGAAGAGAGCGCCCGCCGGAACCTCAGCGCGACCAAATGGGAGCGCCTCCCGTCCGTTTCCGCTTTCGGCGACTACGGGACGCTCGGCAACGAATTCCAGGGGTCCTTTCCCACCCGGACTTATGGCGTTCGGCTGAGCATCCCGGTCTTCGACGGGGGACGCATCGACGCCAGGCGCGCGGAGTCGGCCTCCGCGGCGCGGGAGGAACGAGTTCGGACGGCCGACCTGCGGTCCGGCATCGAGCTGGAGATACGGTTGGCCCTCGATGGCTTGCGATCGGCCAACAAACAGGTGCAGGTGGCAAACCAGGGTCTCGAGCTTGCCGAAAAGGAGCTGGCCCATGCGAGGAGGCGTTATAGCGCCGGTTTTACCAGCAGCATCGAGGTGACCGACGCCCAAAACCGCCTGGCCCGGGCGCGCGACAACCGGATCGCGGCCCTGTTTCAATACGAGGCGGCGCGACTCGACTACGGGGCGGCGCTCGGAAGAATTCAGGAGTTTATTCAATGAACAGCAGCCGGAAGGTGGGGGCGCGCCTGGTTATCTGGCCTGCCGCATGCTTATTCCTGGCGTTGTCGCTCGTGGGTTGCGGCAATGGCGATGATGATAGCGTCATTCGAATATCCGGGAACATTGAGTTGACCGAGGTGAAGGTTTCTTTCAAGACCTCCGGGAAACTGGTGGAACGGAACTTTGACGAAGGCGACTCCGTGGAGGCCGGCCAGGTGGTGGCGCGGCTGGATCGGGAGCAACTACTGCGACAGAAAGACCAGGCGAAAGCGGGCTTGACGGCTGCGCTTTCACAGTTGCGCCAGCTCCGGACTTCCATCGAGTACCAGCGGGAGACGATTGCCGGCCAGGTCGAAGAGCGAAAAGCTCACCTTGCGCAGGCGAAGTCGCAGCTTGCCGAGCTCGAGGCCGGGTCCCGGTCACAGGAGATCCAGCAGGCGCGGGCCCGCGTCGAGGAGGCCGCCACCGGTTTCGAGCGGGCCAAAGCTGACTGGGAGCGCGCCCAGCCGCTCTATGCGAGCGATGACATTTCGCGGGCGCAGAATGACCAATACAAGGCTCGCTACGAAGCGGCAAAGGCGCAGCTCGAACAGGCCCGGGAGGCGCTGGGACTGGTTGAGGAGGGTCCGCGGCGGGAAACAATCCAGCAGGCCCGCGCTCGTGTCGACCAAGCGCGCGCCGCCGTGCGTCTTGCCGAAGCCCAGCGCCTCGAGTTGCGCCGCCGCGAGCAGGAGATCGAGACGCGGCGGGCCGAGATTGAGCATGCCGAGGCGCAGGTGGCGCTGATTGAAACGCTGCTCGAAGACACGGTGGCACGGGCCCCGATCAGCGGCACGGTGCTGGCGGAGTCCGCCGAGGAAGGCGAAGTGCTTGCCGCCGGAACTACAGTCCTGACCATTGGAGACCTGGCGAATCCGTGGCTTCGCGGCTATATTAACGAGACTGACCTGGGGCGCGTCAAGATCGGATCGCCGGTTCGCATCACGACCGATACCTATCCGGACAAGGTCTATGAGGGGAGGGTTGCTTTCATCAGTTCCGAAGCCGAGTTCACGCCGAAACAGATTCAGACCGAGGATGAGCGTGTGAAGCTTGTCTATCGGATCAAGGTGGAAGTGAACAACCCTGACCAGGAGCTGAAGCTCAACATGCCGGCCGACGGAGCGATTGTACTCGAGTAAAGACAATGATTCGGTTGACGAATGTTACTAAGAGATTCGGTGAACTGGTCGCCGTTGACAAGCTTGACCTCGAGGTCCCGAAAGGAGAGGTCTTCGGTCTGGTCGGCCCGGACGGCGCCGGGAAGACAACCACGCTGCGGATGCTGGCTACGCTCGCTGATCCGACGGAAGGCGAGATCGGCGTTGCCGGCCATGACGTGCGGCGGCATCCCGATCAAGTGAAAGACTCCATCGGCTACATGGCGCAGCGATTCGGACTTTACAGCGATCTCACAGTAGACGAGAACATGGAATTCTACTCGGATCTGTTTGGCATTCCGAAGTCGCACCGCGAGCGTCTGCTTCCGGATCTTCTCGAAATGACCCGGATGGCGCCTTTCCGCGGGCGCCCCGCCGGCCAGTTGTCCGGGGGGATGAAGCAGAAGCTGGCGCTTATGTGCACCCTCTTGCACCGGCCGCGCGTACTGCTGCTAGACGAGCCGACGAATGGCGTCGATCCGGTGTCGCGCCGCGACTTCTGGGTCATCCTCGAGCAGCTTGTTTCCGAGGGCATCACTATCTTTGTTACGACCGCCTATCTGGACGAAGCGGAGCGCTGCCACCGCATCGGACTAATATATGAAGGCCGGCTGATCCGGTGTGCTACCCCGGAAGAACTGAAGCGTGAGTTC
>CAYLSS010000833.1:0-2829 GCA_964385765.1 uncultured Solibacteraceae bacterium | reverse complement strand
CGGGCATTCGGATGAGAGCCTCGGAAAGGGCCGTCCGGAGCCTGGCGTGCAACCGCACAACCTGGCTTATCTCATCTACACATCGGGCTCCACGGGCAAGCCCAAGGGCGTTTGCATCGAGCATAGAAACGCCGCGGCCCTGATCCATTGGGCGCGTGATAATTACAGCGGCGAGGAGTTAGCAGGCGTACTGGCTTCTACGTCGCTCGGCTTCGACATCTCGGTGTTCGAGTTGTTCGGCCCCTTGAGCTGGGGAGGCAAAGTAATTCTAGCGAATGACGTGCTACAGCTTCCCGAACTGCCCCGCCGTGATGAAGTTACTCTCGTCAACACCGTTCCATCGGCAATGGCGGCGCTGATTTCATCGGGAAATGGTCTGCCGGCGAATGTGCAGACCGTTACCCTCGCCGGCGAGAAGCTCGAAGCGTCGCTGGTCCAAGAGGTCTATCGCCGCACCCACGTGAAGCGCGTCTGCGATCTGTACGGCCCGACAGAGTGCACCGTCTTCGCGACACAGGCCCACAGAACAGGCGATGGGCCCGCAACGATAGGCCGTCCTGTTACGAATACGACAGCCTATATTCTCGATTCCCACGGCCAGCCGGTTCCGATGGGCGCGGCCGGGGAACTGCACCTGGGTGGTGAATTGGTGGGTCGCGGGTATTTCCGGCAACCGGCCTTGACCGCGCAACGCTTCATTCCCGATCCCTTCGATGCTTTGCCAGGTGGGCGATTGTATAAGACCGGCGATCTGGCGCGCTATCTTCCCGATGGCAGCATAGAGTTTCTCGGCCGAATGGACTATCAAGTTAAGTTGCGAGGCTTTCGCATCGAGCTCGGCGAAATAGAGTCGATACTGGCGGAACATCCAGGCGTCCATCAGGCGGCGGTGATGCTACGCGATGCCGGCACGGAAAAAGCGCGGCTCGTCGCCTACTATCAACCCGTTGACGCCGGGGAGGTTGACCTGGCGGAGTTGCGGACTTTCTTACGTAGGCGGCTGCCCGAGCACATGGTCCCCTCCCAGTACATGCTCGTCGAGCGCCTTCCGCGAACACCGAACGGGAAACTGAACCGCCAGGCCCTGCCGGATGTCGAGCTTTCCGACGCACCAGGCGTCACCGTGGGTCCGCGCGACCCAGTAGAGGCCAAACTGCTGCGACTTTGGCGGAACACGCTGAACAATGGAACCATCGGGGTGACGGACAGCTTTTTCGACCTCGGCGGGCATTCCTTGCTCGCCGTCCGGCTGTTCTCGGAAATCGAGCAGGCCTTTGGAAGAACCCTGCCCCTCGCAACTCTGTTCCAGGCCCCTTCCGTCGAGCAATTGGCTCGGATTCTGAGAGACTCCAACTGGCAGCCGCCCTGGTCTTCCCTGGTACCGGTTCAGCCGAGTGGATCGAAACCGCCCTTGTTCTGCGTCCACGGGGCAAAGGGCAATGTGCTCTTCTATTCGGAACTCGCCAAAAAGCTTGGCCCAGATCAGCCCTTTTACGGATTGCAGTCGAAAGGTCTCGCCAACGATGGCTTGCCGTCGAGCCGGATTGAGGAGAGCGCCGCTCAGTACATCGAAGAAATGCGTTCCGTTCACCCGGACGGACCTTACTATCTGGGCGGCCATTGCGCCGGCGTCTACATTGCATTGGAAATGGCGATCCAGTTGCAGCGGCAAGGCGCGGAGGTACCGCTGCTCGTGTCGTTCAACGCCGACGGCGAGTGGAAGACGGTCGGCTCCCTCATCGACGGCCTACGCTATCATTGGCGAAACCTGTTGCGGGTCCCGGAAGGCCGGAAGGGCCCGTACTTGAGGTCGAGAGTCCGCTATCGGACCAGCCGCCTTAATCGCGGGTTGGAGCGCGCCGCCGCGGGTCTGCGGTCTCTCACCGGTAGGAGCCTGCCGCCCACAGCGGAGGAGATCCGGGTGGAGGAGATTCATAGGCAGGCGGCAGCTTGCTATCGGCCGACGCGATACACGGGCAGAGTGTTTCTTCTCCAGGGAACCGAAGACCACTTTCGGGACGGACGGCCTTTCTGGTCCGACCTGGTGGGCGCTCAATTGGAGAGACGTCTCGTGCCTGGACACGGAGATTCTATCTTCCGAACTCCGAACGTAGAATCCCTCGCCGCTGAATTGAAGGAGTTACTTTCACAATTTGCCGCTCCGGCCCCTTGACGGCCGGCGCGGCGCGGGTTCTGAATGGTAAGGCTACTGTCGGCGGATGTCGTAGCAGTAGAGGATATCGGCGTCGCGGAGGTAGAGTTTACCGCCGGCTATCGCGGGAAGGGTCCAGGTCCGGTCTCCGCTGCTACGGCCTATTTCGAAGCGGGAGATTTCTCTGTAGCCCTCAGGTGACGGTTCTACCAGGCCGACCACACCCGCTTCGCTCAGCAGATAGAGAAGTCCCTCGGCGGCGATCACCTGTCCCTTGCCGACCGCGCGATCCTTCCAAAGGACCTCGCCGGTAAGGAAGTTCATGCAGGTAAATATCCGGTTGGAGTAACCGTATAAGTGATCGCCGATGAGAACCGAGGTCGAATAGTGGTTCTGCATCTCGGGCGTGAAGTACATCTCTTCGAACTCGACTCCGCCGCGATTGGCTTTGAGCGTCAGAAGCGCGCCGCCCGTACCGTATGCGCTCGAGAAGAAGACCATGTCATCGCGCACGATCGGCGTGGCGATATTGGCGGTTCGGTTGGCCACGCGAGGGTACCGCCAGAGCACCTCGCCGTCGCTCGCCCGGACTCCGACTCCGGCAGTGCCGGTGAGCGTGATGTACTGGCGGACGCCGCCCGTTTCCGCGATGACGGCGGAGGAGTAAGCGGCGCGGT
>CAYLSS010000832.1:0-2830 GCA_964385765.1 uncultured Solibacteraceae bacterium | reverse complement strand
GCTCCGCGGGCCAAGCACGGAGCGCTGTACCTCGAGTGCCTGCCGGTACAGCGACGCCGATTGCCGCAGGCCTCCATCTTCTCGATGAGCTTCCGCCAGCAGATAGAGCGTTTGGGCTGTCTCTCGGCTGCCGGATTCTCCAAGCTCCCGGTAGATATCCAGAGCCCGCCGATGATAGTCGCGTGCCGCCGCATAGTCGCCCCGAAGCGCACTGAGGGTCCCTCGCCGGTTCAGTGCTGCGGCCACTTCCTGATGGCCGCCCGGGTAAGCGTTTTCGAAGATCGCGAGCGACCGGTCAAGGTGTTGCTCCGCTTCCTCATACTTGTGCAGAGCTTCCTGTGCCGCGGCCAGGTCCGCGAGCACGCGTCCGATCTCCAGGTGATCTTCCCCCAGCATCTGTTCCCGAAGGTCGAGCCGGCGCCGGCAGACACGCTCGTAATGGACCCATTCCAGTTGCGCCCGGTAAATCACCGACAATGCGTCGAGAGCGCGGCTGAGCGTGGTGTTTTCCGCGCGCTGTTCGGCAATCTCAGCCACTTCTTCATAGAGAACCTTCGCTTCGTCGTATTCGTCCTGATCGAGGTGACACACAGCCAGACGTTCGGCTGCGTCGAGGACATGGGGATGGCCCGCAGGTAGACCGCGACGAGCCACGGCATAGGCCTGACGGAACATCGGTTCGGCCTCGTCATGGCGATTCCGCTGCCCCAGCAGCGTCGCCAGATTGGTCAGCGACTCGGCATAGGCCAGGCTCTCCTCGCCCACCGCTTGGCCGCGGATACGAAGCGCTTCCCGGTAGGCTTCCTCGGCCTTCGCAAACTCACGGCGGTCAAGCCACGCGTTTCCGAGATTGTTCAAACTCTGAGCGACAGCCGGATGGTCCGGTCCCAGCAGGCGGCGGCGAAGCTCCAGTGCCTCCTGATGTCGGGCCGTCGCCTCCTCGAGCTTGCCGAGCGCCCGGTAGAGCGTGCCCATGCCGTCAATTGCCGCGGCAATGGTGGGATGCTGATCGCCGTAAACCTTCCGCTTGCTCGAGAGCGCGCGGGTGAAGAGAGCCTCAGCCTCCTCCAGGTCGCCGCGGTAGCCATGCAGCCGCGCAAGGGTCAGGTGCAACTCGGCCATTTCCGGATGGTCTTCACCGAACGCCTGAAGCAGAACCCGAGCGGCCCGGTCGAGGATGGATTGCGCCTCTTTGAACTCCCGGCGCTCGATGTGAATTCTGGCGATCCGGCGCAGCGTGGTCGCGACGTCCGGATGGTCCTCTCCGAAGGTCTGTGTTCGGATATCGAGAGCCCTGGAGAGCAGTGCGCCGGCCTCCGCGTAGCTGCGCTGCGCCATGCGCAGGGAGGCGAATCGGCTCGACACATCGGCCACCTGGACGTGGTCCATGCCAACTGTCCTCTCGAGCATCCGCAAAGCCTGCTGATAGAAGGATTCGGATTCCAGGTAGCTGCCCTCGTCTCTCCGGAGGTCCGCCAGTCCCGCCAGGGTCGCGGCGACTTCGGGATGTTCCGCGCCGAACTTCGCCTCCCGCACCGCGAGGGCCTTCTCGAAGAAGATCTTTGCCGCTGCGTACTTGCCCTGGATTCGATAGGCCCGGGCGAGGCGATGGGCCGCCGCCGCGTATCGCTCGGCTTCACTCCCAAGCGTCTGGTCCAGTATGTCCAGGCATGTCAGATAGCGCTGCTCTGCTCTCGAGTAGTCGCCTTGGATGGAATCGAGGTCCGCCAGGTTGGCCAGTGTCGCTGCGACATCCGGATGAGCCGCGCCCAGCCGGTTTCTTCTGATCTCGAGCACCTGGTCGAACAGTACTCGCGCCTCATCGTACTTGGCCTGGATCCGGTAGAGCGCCGCCAGCCGCCCCAGGCTCTCGACTCGCCTCGGATCGTTCGGGCCGAAGGACTCGGCCTGCTGCAAGGCCCGCAAGAATAGCCGCTGCGCTTCAGTGAACAAACCAGCGTCCTGTTTCTCGATTGCGGCATCGAGAAAAGATCGCCATACCGTTTCCTGCGCCGGCGCACGCAACACCAGACTCAGAACCACGACAAGTAGAATGAAGCGTGTCATCATCAGTTTCTACCCCGCCAGGTGAAGCGGCGAACGATTGCCATCCACTGTCTTATTATCTTAAGGGGATGCGGCTGGGCGGATGTCCGGCCTTGAGGGAGATTGTGCGACATACATGAATGAAGGGGGGAGTCTTGCGCTGCTGCGAAATAGCTGTTTACATCGTTGTTTTTCTCTTGCTTGCTTTGGTTCCGGTCACCGCTCGCGCGCAATCCACAGGCCGGCTGAGTGGGACCGTTATCGGTCCGCAGGGTGATCCGGTTGGGGGCGCGGCGGTCGAGCTCTTCCTGCCCGGCGGCAACAGCGCTGTCGCTGCTACGCGGTCGCTGGCCTCCGGATACTTTTCATTCCCCAGCCTGAACCCAGTCTATTATGACCTGGTGGCCGCGGCACAGGGACTGCGCCGCGCGACGCTGCGTGGCATCAAGGTCGACCCGGCTCGCGAGACCGTGCTCGCTCCGTTGCAGCTTCAGACCGGCGTCTTTTCCCAAATCGCTGAATCGGTGACGCCGACCCTGCCCGGCACAGCCGCTCCAGACGCCGCCGTGACCGCCGTCGCCGAACTTTACCGCCTCGGTCTCGGCTCCAGTTCGGAATTGCTCGAGATCAGCGAGCAACAGCAGGGCGCCGAAGCATCAAACGCTGAGATTGCCACTACCTTCACTACCGATCAGGTCCGCGGCTTGCCCGCCCAAGAACGGGATCCGGTCGCCTTCCTGCGTACTCAACTCGACGTCGATCAGCTGGTGGTCACCACCGCGGC
>CAYLSS010000831.1:0-2831 GCA_964385765.1 uncultured Solibacteraceae bacterium | reverse complement strand
CGTTCGTCGGCGAGCAGATGGGCGGTGCGGTGGCCAAGGCGCAGTTGTTCGAGGAAAACGTGAGACTTCTCGAAGAAACCGAGGAGATGAAGCGCCAGCTCGAAACCCGCAAGCTGGTGGAGCGGGCCAAGGGCATCCTGCAACGATCGCAGAAACTCACCGAAGAGGAAGCCTACCTCCGGATGCGCAACGAGAGCCGTCGTTTGCGCCGGCCGATGAAGGAGTTAGCCGAGGCGATTATTCTCGCCGAAGATCTGGCGCGACGGGAAGAGACGACCGTGGACTCGACCGCGGCCGATTAGTAGAAGCCTTCCCGCCGGCGCCGACCAGCGTTCCGTTATGGGCGTCGGCGTTGGGCGTGGGTGTCGGACTGTTTTTCGGAATCTGGCCGGCGTCGAAGGCGGCGCAGCTTGTCCCGGTTACGGCGCTGCGTTAGGAATAAAGTTCTGAAGAGCGACATGCCCGCAAGCTCCTTTATAATCGAACTGTGAAATCAATAGCTCTCGCCCTTTGTTTCGTCTGGCTGGCTGGCTGTGGCGGCGCCCCGAGCGACAAGGAAGCGGTGCGGCAGGGGATCATCGATCATCTGGCCGGAAAAGCCGGTCTCGACGTCGGCTCAATGGATATCTCGGTGACGACTGTCTCGTTCAGCGATGGCGAAGCGGAAGCGACGGTCGCGTTTCAAGCGAAAGGCTCATCGGATCCTGCGTCCGGAATGCAGATGAACTACACGCTGGAGCGCAAAGGCAATCGTTGGGTAGTCAAGGGTAAGTCGGGCGCCGGTGACGGAACTCATGGCGGCGGGATGGAGAGTCCGCACGGTGGAGCGCCTCCTCGAGGGGAGCTGCCACAGGGCCATCCGCCGGTGGACAGCCCGACAGACAGTCCGGGATGAAGCGAGTCGCGATACTGGGTGGGGGGCCAGCGGGCGCATACGCCGCCGAACGCCTTGCTCGGGCCGGACTGCGGGCGACCGTGTACGACGAGAAGCTGGCGTGGGAGAAGCCCTGCGGGGGCGGTTTGACCTACAAGGCCTACCAGCGCTACCCATTCCTGATCGAGAACGACACGCCGAAGAAGCTGATTCACGAAACGGCGCTGGCGGGTCCGCGAAATTCCACTTACACGATGCGGCTGGCGCGGCCCCTGGTGATTTACTCCCGCAGGGATTTCAATGGCATGCTGCTCGGCCGGGCCGAACAGGCCGGCGCGCAGATCGAAAAGACGCGCGTTCTCGGGATGGACCGTTCCAGTAATGGTTGGCGGATTCGGACCAAGTCGGGTCAAACAGAAGCCGACTTCTGCATCGTGGCCACCGGCGCCCGAAACTCGCTGCGCAGCGTGGGAACGCGATGGACCGCCGAGGACACGATGTTCGCACTGGGATATTACATCCCATCTTCACAAACCCACATCGACATACAGTTCCTGCATGACCTGGAGGGCTATATCTGGATTTTTCCGCGGTGTGGTCATTTATCGGTCGGCATCTGCGGCAAGGGAGAGCCGGCCTCGGCGCTGCGGAAGAGACTCGAACGATACCTGGAGGATCGCGGCATCTCGTGGCGGGATGCGCGTTTCTACGGGCACATGCTTCCGTCGCTCGGCCCGGTCGGGTGGAGGCAGAACCGGCTAGCCGGCGAACGATGGATGGCCGTGGGCGATGCCGGCGGTCTCGTTGATCCGATCACGGGCGAGGGACTCTACTACGCAATCCGTTCGGCAGATCTCGCGGCCGACGTGCTTATTGAGGATGTTTTCCGGCCAAGTGAGGCGCATTCGGCCTACAGGTCCGCGATCGAGCGGGACTTTGGCGCCGACCTTGCCTATGGGGCCCGGCTCGCCCGGCAATTGTTTCGCGGGCGCTTCCTGGGAGCAGCGGCGCCAGATCGCATGGTGCAGATCATGAGACGAAGTCCGCGGATTCTGGACCTGGTACAGGACCTGTTTGCGGGCACCCAGCCGTATCTGGGCATGAAGAGCCGGCTACTGCACAATGTCCAAGGGACGTTCATGGACCTGATGGGCGCCTTCTTCGTACGCCGGCTGCTGTCGGGCGAGGCCGGCGGTCACTTACGGCCGGGCAAGCGCCGGCGTACGTCCAATTGCGAAACTACGATCTAATGAAACTCGACAGATCAGCAACGCTAATCGCAAGAGCGGAGCGAAGCATTCCCGGCGGAGTGAATTCTCCGGTGCGCGCCTATAAGAGTGTTGGAGGAACGCCGCCTTTCATCGCCCGCGCCGAGGGATCGCACGTCTTTGACGTGGATGGCAACGAATACATCGACTATGTCGGAAGCTGGGGTCCGATGCTGCTCGGGCACCGGCATTCCGCCGTGATCGAAGCGCTGCGGGAGGTGTTGGAAATCGGAACAAGCTTCGGCGCGCCCACCGAGCGCGAGGTGGAATTCGCGGAATTGATCTGTTCGATGGCGCCTTCGGTGGATATGGTGCGCCTGGTCAACTCCGGGACCGAGGCGACAATGAGCGCGGTCCGCGTGGCGCGAGGTTTCACGGGCCGCGATCTCACGATCAAGTTCGAAGGCTGCTACCACGGGCATGTCGATTCGCTGCTGTCGAAGGCCGGCTCCGGTGTGGCGACACTCGGCATTCCCGATACAGCCGGAGTTCCCAAGGGCTTTGCCGAGACCACGATCACGCTGCCTTACAATTCGGCCGAGGCGGCGGAGGAAGCGTTCAGGCTGCACGGCGAGAAGATTGCGGCGGTGATCGTCGAACCCGTGGCGGGCAACATGGGGTGTGTTCCGCCGCAGCCGGGGTTTCTGGAAGCCCTGCGGGACCTGTGCAGCAAGCACGGCGCGGTGCTT
>CAYLSS010000830.1:0-2840 GCA_964385765.1 uncultured Solibacteraceae bacterium | reverse complement strand
TGCGGTCGAGAAAGTAGGTCATGGGCAAGATGTCCAGCCCCCCGTAGTCCCGGGCTACCTTGGCGGTGCCCAACAGAATGGGGTAGCTGATCCGATACTGTCTGATGAACGGCGTCACAGCCCGCCAGCCGCGCTCATCCATCGCCACGCCCAGCACCGTGAAACCGCGTTCCGCGTACTTGTCGTGCACGGCATTGAGCCAGGGGATTTCCACGCGGCAAGGCCGGCACCATGTCGCCCAGAAGTTGAGCAGCACGACCTGGCCCCGGAAGTCGCTGAGGCTGCGCTTGTTGTTTTGCGAGTCGCGGAGCGTAAAGTCAGGCGCCGGCTCCCTTCCCTGGCCCGCGACCAAGGCCGGGAACGGAATCACGAGCAAGGCTACCAGGAGGAAGCCGCGCCATTTCGTCATTTTCTTGTTGCAACTCATTTGCAACTAGAAGTAGTTGCCCTCGAAGTAAGGAAGTTAACTGTAGTTTAGAGGAAAGTGAGGGTACAATGCAACAGGATGTTTGTATCAGCTTATCAGGCCTGTTTATCTTTGTCGAAAGCGGATGAGTTTGATCGTCTTTATCATCCTCTCCGAGGTTTCCGCCGGGCACGGAGTGCACCTGGTAAGCGGCTGTTGGTCAATGAGCGGCAAGCGGGCGTAGGGAGCAGCCGAACCCTTCAGTTCACGGAGATAGCACATCGATCGACACCGGAGTAGGTAGGGAAAGAGGCCTCCCGCCACCCCGCGTCCGCTCAAGCCTGCCGGTAGGTGTCCGATAAGGGAATCGAGAGCTTCGTAATGTTACTTGCGAATGAACGACTCGACCATGGGGCTGTCCATGGAGGCGAAGGAATTGAGCGGCACTGTTGCCGCGTGGCGGCCTGGTGCGACGTAATCGCTTCACGAGAGAACTTGAGCCACACGGAACGTCGAGTTCTCCACAGCGCGGCACGCCTGCACCATCAGCATGTTGAACTCAGCCGCGGCGGAAGCGCCGAGAAGCTTCTTCTCGATCTTGGCATCAGCCAGGTTCCGGAGCGTGGCCGTGCGCCGGCAAGCCCGGCCGCCGATGTGGCGGCGGTGGTCCATGGCATGAACTCCGGGCGGGTACCCAAGCAGGCATCGCATTTGCGGCGCCTGATGGAGATTCTCGAGCTGGCGAACACTGTGGATGAATCGCTCGAACTTCTACCTTACGGCGATCGAGGGATCGACGAAATCGTCTCGGAGCTTCGCGAGCTGAAGCCGGCCGACTCGTGGCGATCCCTGGTCGACACTCTGCAGCAGCTCCGCCGGATCAACGTCTCGGCCTTTGTCGCCGAACTCGACCGGCTTCCGGTCTTCGGCGCTGTTGCCAGAAGGTTGCAGCGACTCATGCTCGGGGCCGACGTCGATATTGGCCAACTGGAGGAGGTGGCCACATCGGATCCGGTGCTGGCTGGCCGCGTCATCCAAACGGCGAACTCGGCCCTTTACGGCCCCAAGAAGCGGCTCGCAACCATCCGAAGAGCACTTGCCTTTATCGGTGTCGAGCCCGCCCGGCGTCTGCTAGCCGCGCTGTCTCTGGGACCTTTGTTCGCCTCCGCCGCGTCAAAGGCGCTCTGGCAGCATTCCATCGAAGCCGCCGAGTTGGCAGAACGTCAGAGCCGCTTTGTGGCGGGCATCGATGAACACGAGGCGTTTTTGGCCGGGCTCGTCCACGATATTGGCCGGCTCTGCCTGATGTCCATGCCCGGCAGGTTGACCGAGGACTATCATGCGCTCATCGAACAGGGCTGCGAGCAGACCGCCGTCGAGATGCTCGTTTGCGGTTTCGATCATGGGCATGCCGGCGCCGAGGCGCTCAACCGCTGGCGTTTTCCCACACAGCTTGTCGAGGCGGTCCGCTACCACCATGCGCCGGAAGGCGGGGAAAGCCCAATCGCTTCGCTGCTCTACTTGACAGAATTCTGGAGCCATTCCTGCGAGGATCTACCTTCCACCTTCCGGCTGCTTCGAGCCGCTCAGGCCACAGGCCTGTCACTGGAAGGCCTGGACACACGGAATCTCTCGTGGAGCAACACGATTGGCGGCGTTCTCGCGGCGGCCTGAAGGCAGCGCACACCCTCACCGCCGCCCGCGGGCGGCGGGGTGATCGCATGACTCATTCCTGGCTGCGCCATGCAGCATCGGCTGCTCCGAGCGATATCAGATTCGCGAAGATCCGGACGGCTCCCGGAACAGCGTAGGGCAACTGCCGGTACCAGGCATAGGCGCAGTAGATATACAATCCTTTCCCGTGACGGGCCACCAGCCATCCGCCGCGCTGCGGATCCTGCCCGGTGTCATGCGCTGCGAGGAGCGGCTTGTAGCGCTCATCCCATTCGGCCAGAAACTTCGATCCCCGCTGCTCCACCCATCCATCGAAGTCAGCCGGAGTGATCTTGTTGGGGGTGTTGAACACCGGATGGTCCGGCTCGAGTATCTCCACCGGGGAGTCCTGCTCACTGACCTCCTCCGGCCGCCGGGTCATCTTGTACGGATATGGCCCGAAGTTAAGGTCGTACTCAGGGGTGTTGTACTGAACCACAAGAACACCGCCTTGCTGGACATAGTCGAGCAGCCGCTGGTTGTAGGTGCTTACATCGTCGCGGGCGGCGTAGGCGCGGATGCCGAGCATGATGGTGTCATAGCGCGACAGGTCGCCCGACGCCAGCGCGGCGGAGTCCAGGAACTCGATCGACGCCCCCAACTGCCGGATCGCCGCGGGGACATCGTCGCCGGTTCCCATGACGTAGCCGACGATGAGGCCGGGTGTGACATCCACATCCACCACCCGACTGAACCCAATGCCGGAGTAAAGAAAAATGAC
>CAYLSS010000829.1:0-2841 GCA_964385765.1 uncultured Solibacteraceae bacterium | reverse complement strand
CTTTGGCAGCCTGACGGAGAAGCCCCACGCAATGGTCCGCCATGGTCAGCGAAGCGTGGGAAAGATAGTGGCTGGGTCCGTTCTCATGCTGGGTGGAGTCTGTCGAGACGAGGTGGATAGCAAGCACGTTTGGCTTGTGGGTTCGCAAAACGTAGGCGGCGGCCTCGGTGAGAATCACGTCTCCGGCGCTTCTGCGAGCGCGGCCGTACCACTCGAAATAGAGGTCGATCTCGACTCCCGCCCGGCGCAGTTCGTCCAGGAACGCGGGATCGACGGAATCAATGTCGGCGCGCTTCTCGGCGTTGAATACCTCCGGAAGATTCCAGGTGACCGATGGCTGGTCCTTAGTCTCGGGCCAGAAGAAAGATGCGCTCGTCATGCCGCTCGCCCTGGCCGCGTCGAAGATAGTCGGTACCCGCACGATGTCGCCGTGCGATTTGTTGGTCGGGTGGAACCGTTCGCCGGTCTTGCGATTGTGCATGCTGTTGCTCAGCACTCCGTGAATGCGCGGCTCGACCCCCGTCACGATGGTGGTGTGAGAAGGATGCGTGACGCTAGGGAATACCGTCTCGCTGGAGGCCGCCCAGACGCCCTGGTCAATGAGTTCGCGAATGTTGGGCAGTTCGAGCTGATCGTTGTAAAGATGGTACGCGGCGAACCCGTCGATCGAAATCAGGACCACGTGTTTGGCGGCCACGACGGGCAACGCCATCAGGAATAACGCGCAAACGAGTCGAACCATTACTTAATAAGCATACGGCGGGCTCGGTCTTCGCGGCGACGGTGTTATAGAATGACAGCCAAAGATTCACGGAGCTGTCACCGGAATCGTGATGCTGGGCCGAACACTTATCATCGCCGTCATCATCTTTGTCTCGACATCCCTGATGCTGGCGGACGCCACCGATCTATTTAGAGAAACCGTTCAGCCGACACTCAAGGAGAAGTGCGTTGCCTGTCATGGCGAAGGCAACACGTTGGCTGACCTCGATCTGCGGAGTCGTGAAGCCATGCTCCGGGGCGGTGGACGTGGACCGGCGATCGTGCCGGGCAATGGCCAAGCCAGCCTGCTATACCGCGCCGTCGAGCACCTGGATGATCTCCGGATGCCCCTGGGTGAGAAGCTGTCCCCCGAAGTCCGTGAGGCGTTCCGGAGCTGGATTGACGGCGGCGCCCCATTCGTCGAAGCAGCCGGCCAAAACATCGACTGGGGCAGGTACGATAAGGTGGACCTCTGGGCGCTATATCCCGTGCGCGAGACCGAGCCGCCCGAGGTCTCCGGCGCCGCTTCGCCGGTAGATGCATTCATATTTCGGAAACTGGCGGAACGGGGACTGGAGACCGCTCCCCGCGCTGACCGCCGCACGTTGATCCGCCGCGCCACGATCGATCTGACCGGCCTGCCTCCCACCCCCGCGGAAGTCGACGAGTTTCTCGGCGATCCTTCGCCCGATCGCGAAGCATTCTCCCGGCTGGTGGACCGCCTGCTCGCCTCTCGTGCCTACGGCGAGCGCTGGGCGCGCCACTGGCTGGACGTCGTGCGCTACGCCGATACCAACGGCTATTCGAATGACTTTGAACGGCCAAATGCGTGGCGCTACCGCGACTACGTGATCCGCGCCTTTAACAGCGACAAGCCTTATGACCGTTTCATCCTCGAGCAGGTCGCCGGTGATGAACTCTACCCTGACGATCCGGAGGCGTTGATCGCGGTCGGGTTCCTGCGGTCTGGCCCGTGGGAGCATACCGCGATGTCGGTGGCCGCCGAAACCCGGCAGATGTGGCTCGATGACGTCACGCACAGCACGGTAAACACGTTCCTCGGCCTCACCATGGGCTGCGCGAAGTGCCACGATCACAAGTTCGATCCGCTCCCCACAAAGGACTACTACCGTGTTCAGGCGGTTTTCGCCACCACCGCGTTTGCCAGGCGTGAAGTCCCGTTTCTCGAAGACGATCGCCGCGACGGATTTGAGCAGGGGCGGCAACGAGTCGCTCAGCTCATCGCGCAAGTTGAAGACAAGCTCGAAGAGTACGAGGCGCTCAACAAGCGCCGGCTGTTCGAAAAACACGGAGTCTCGAATTGGAAGGATCTGCCCGAAGGCGTCGGCCGCCGATCCGGATTAACAGCCGAGGAGAAAGAAGCCGAGAAGCTCTACCGCAAGCACCTCAGCATTCACAAGGTTTCGGCGGAGCGATATGAGCCGTTGGCTTTCAGCGTCTCAAGCGGGCTGATCGAGGAGGCCAACGACGTCACTCCCGGCGGCGCGAACAGCTATCTGAAGAAGGCGGATTATGAGGATCCGGATACTCATGTCCTGGTGGGAGGAAGTCTCCAGGCTCCGGGTGAGGAAGTGGCGCCTGGTGTGCTTTCCGCAGTCGAGCGATACAGCGGCTATCCGGCGCCGGAAATACCGGCTAGGAGGGCCGGACGCCGGTCGGCCCTGGCCAGGTGGATGGCGCACCAGGACAACCCGCTTACCGCCCGCGTGATGGTGAATCGCATCTGGCAATATCACTTCGGCGCCGGACTTGCCGGCAACACGAATAATTTCGGCAAGATGGGGAAGAAGCCGGCGCATCCGGAGTTACTCGATTGGCTGGCCCACCAGTTTGTCGCCGGCGGCTGGAGTGTGAAACGGATGCATCGGACCATTATGCTGTCGGATGCGTACCAGCGAGCCAGCAGCCATCCGGACGCCGGAGCGTTGGCGGCGAAAGACCCGGAGAATCGCTATCTTGCTTACTACCCGCCACGCCGGATGGAGGCCGAGGCGATTCGCGATGCGATGCTCGCGGTTTCTGGTGAATTGAGTCCTGCCGGCGGCGGTCCGGGCACTT
>CAYLSS010000828.1:0-2849 GCA_964385765.1 uncultured Solibacteraceae bacterium | reverse complement strand
CCGCCTTCTTGAAATCGAAGGTTTCGGAAATGGTTTCTCCCCAGGGAGAATCGACGAGCACGCGAATCACATCCTCCTGGCTCCAATCCGGAAAAGGCTTCGATTCCCAGAAATCGGCAGCCATGAGCGTCAGGAGGCTGATCGAGACGCAAATGAACGATCGAAAAATCATCAGGCTCTATCTACTATAGGGACGAAAGCCGGCGTGCCCGCGGTTGCACAGAACACTGCGGTTGTCCTCAGAGAGCGAGCCGCCCGTCGTAGAGCATCGACTTCAGCTTGAAGTTTTGCTGAATTTCCATTCTCCCCGCGGCGGCATAGAATTTTGCCTCCGTGCCGGCTGCGAGGTCCCGGTTGTGCCGTGGAAACCGGAAGATCGCAGAAAGGTAGTAGCCATGGGGCGGCATCTGGACATAGCTCGGCTCCACCGCCGGGCCACCGGGCAGCAGCAGCGCCGCCGATTCGGCGAGCGCCCGTTCGAATTGCCCGGCGCGGTTTTGCACAACCATTGAGGGTATCCCGAAGACCTCAACCAGATAGTCCGGTCGCGGTTGATCGAGCCCGGCCATGGCTTCGGCGGGAATCGCGGAGGCTCCGCCGTATTGTTCGAGCAGGAGGGCCTGCCGGATGGGCAGTGCACTTGACCAGCGAATCGTGAGATACGCTTCGCTCGGCACGGTCCGGCCCCGCCCTCTCCCGCTTCCCCTGCCGGGAAACGGGTTCGTTCCGCCTCTGCGCTGGCCTCCGCCTGTCGGCCAGACCCCGCCCCGACCGCCCGGATCTTCCAGCGGCGGCAGCCGGACGTCGCTGTAGTCGAAGACGGATCCGTCTTCCGGGTGGCCGAGCTCGAAGCGCACGGTGGTGGGCCGGGCCCAGGGGGAATCAGTGAGCAGGCGGTCCACTTCCTCCGGGGACCAATCGGGAAACGGCTTGTTCTCCCAGAAAGAGGCGCGAGCCAGTACCGGTGTTGCCAGCATGGCGGCGAAGGAGCGTCGAGTGATGGGCTGCATGGTAGTAACTGGACTGTTTGACGCGGACCGGCGGGGCGGGTTTACAGTGCTCCTGTTAACAGTTAGGGGATGGATTGATCGAACAGCAAGACGGGAGGGAACCAGCCATCCCAAGGAATTGTCTCCATTGCCGCGACCGCGCCGGCCAGTAGACCAGCCATTACAATGGAAGGGCTTCATGATTTTCCCGCTGAGGGGCGTTCTCGATCTTATTCCGATCGGCATCTCATTGTGGATGCAGTGGAAATTGACCGAGTGGCTGCCGCAGTTTGTCAACGCCGGGGGGCCAAGGCGGTGGCAGCCGGCGCTGCGACGGGCGTGGTGGATTTCCGCCTGCTGGATGGTGGGTTCGGCGCTCTATGGGATTCTCACCGCCTGGCCGTGGATGCCCGCGGCCCCCGCGCTCGACTGGATTCGCGGCGCGTCCATCTGCTGGGGAATGGCCGCCGGCGGTTTGTTCATGGCGGCGTGGCTTCTCCGCCTGCTTCCCGAGGTCAGCCCGTCCTCGTCCCGCCGGCGCTTTCTGCTGTCAGCCCGGGGCGCTTTCCTGACGGCGCCGGTCGTGTTCGCCGGAGCGGCGGTGATCGTGGAACGCAACCGCTTCGTGACGGTCGAGAAGGATCTTCACTATCCTGGTCTGCCGCCGGACCTCGACGGTTTGCGGATTGCTCACATCAGCGACATTCATCGAGGTCCGTTCCTGGATCGCGAGGAGCTGGAACGGCTGGTGGCGATGTCCAACGAGATGCGGGCGCACCTGGCCGTGGTTACAGGCGATTTGATCACGGCTCGCGATGACTATCTCACCGACTGCGTGACGACCCTCGGCGGCCTCCGTGCCGACGCTGGCGTGATCGGCTGCCTGGGGAACCACGAGATCGTCGCCCGGTGCCAGGGACGGGCCAAGCGGGAAGGAGCCGCTGTGGGTCTCGATTTTCTCCGGGGCGAGAAGCGGGTGCTGCGTTTCGGCAAGGCCCAGCTCAATGTTGCAGGTGTAGACTATCAGCGGATGGGTCGGCCCTACCTCGCCGGCGCGGAAAGGTGGCGGCGGCCTGACGCATTCAATCTGATGCTTTCCCATAACCCCGACGTATTCCCGGTAGCGGCTGATCAGGGTTGGGATCTCACGCTCGCCGGCCATACCCATGGCGGACAGCTTACGATAGAGGGGTTGCGGCAGTATGTCAACATAGCGCGCATTTTCACTCCATATGTATATGGAGCGTACGAGAGAAGCGGTTCGAAGATCTTTGTGACGAGCGGAATCGGAACCGTCGGCGTCCCGGCCAGAATGGGTGCGCCACCGGAGGTGGCTTTCATTCGATTGTGCGCTACCTGATCCTCAGCGACATCCACGCGAACCTGGAGGCGTTGCAGGCGGTCCTTACGGATGCGGCAGGCGCCTACGAGAAGACCATCTGTCTGGGCGATATCGTCGGCTACGGAGCCGATCCCAACGCCGCCGTCAACTGGGTCCGGCTCAATGTCGAGGCCGTCGTGCGCGGCAACCATGACAAGGCGGCCATTGGCTCGGAAGACCTCGAGTGGTTCAATCCGGCGGCGAAGTCGGCGGCACTCTGGACCCAGGCGGAACTGACCGAGACGAACATGAGCTACCTCGAGAACCTCCCCAAAGGACCGCTCGGGATTGACGATTTCCAGATCGTGCACGGATCGCCGCTGGACGAGGATGACTATATCGTCAGCGAGTCAGAGGCCTCGCAGCTCTTTTCCTACGTTGGACTGGCGCTCACCTTCTTCGGCCACACTCACCTGCAGGGCGGCTTTCTCGTACACCGCAACGGCACGCGGAGAATCGAGCCGGTACCATCCAGGGAG
>CAYLSS010000827.1:0-2850 GCA_964385765.1 uncultured Solibacteraceae bacterium | reverse complement strand
GTGTACACCGGCTCGACCATCTTGATGCGGAATGGCTCGGCCCAACTCCGGCGCGTCGGTTTGGGCCTGCGGAGAACATCTGTCATCGATTCTGCTTGCTCCTTGGCGAGTCACAATCGGGCACAGCGACGCCGACGCGACTCATGGGGGTCCGCCCTAAGTATATTGGGTCGGTGTCAGGCTTGGCAAAAGTCAGCCTTGCATGCCCCCCTCCATCTAGGAGGAAGGACTAAATAGGACTACCCACCGACAATCGGTGAGTGCGGCGTGTCCGGGGCTGACGCTCAAGACAACGTCTCCCTCTTGTAGGCGACCCAGCTTTTCAGCGCTAACCCTCCGAAAAGAATCAATATCACCGCCAAGAAACCGCCTTCGAGCACGGCCAGGGCGATGGCCCCGAGCACTGCGTAGCCGGCAAACGCACCGTAGAGTCGTTTCTTCGATAAGGGCTTGTGCTTTATCTCGGGTTCCATGAGTTTTGCCGTTCCTTAAGGGAAATCTCCTTTCCACTGCAGGTATCTTTCACCGGGACTACAGCTCTTCGACCGAGCAACGGCGCATAACGAATCCACCAGAATAGCCGATATGGGATACGTAATGATTTGTCCCTAATTGCGAATTAAGAAGTTTCAGCCCGAAACATTGTAGGTGCCGGTCTGAAACGTCGAAGATGATGGATGTTCCAAAGTGAGATCGATTCCCTGGTCGGGTCGGGGGCTCCATCATCTCAAGGGGCGCCTGGCGTCTGCCCGCAATTCGAACTTACTGTTTGGTAATCCAGGACTTCGCCGAAGTCTGGTCAAGCGGATTTAGCTGTCGGAGGCCCGCTTGACGAAACGCCTTGGGAATTGGCTTTCGGCTTGCACTGTCCCTGGTGTCAGCCCATCCAAGGCGGACATCAGGCCGGTCCGAAGCCACTACCGGCGCTGTCAATAAGGACACTGTTATGCCAGTCAAGCGAATGATGGAAACCCAGGCCGAAGAAGACAACAGCCAGCGGGATCGTATCATCCTGGAACACCTTCCCCTGGTAAAAGCGATCGCGGTCCGTGTACATGAAAATCTTCCTGTTCACGTGGACCTCGATGATCTGGTACATGCGGGAATACTGGGTCTCTTCGACGCTGTTACCAAATATAACCCGGACAAGAAGGTGGCCTTTTCCAGCTACGCGAAGCATCGCATCAAGGGCGCGATCCTCGACAGCTTGCGCCAACTTGATTGGGCCTCCCGCGATCTGCGCCGCCGCCACAAGCAGGTTGAGGCGGCAACGCGGGCCCTGTCCGCCACGCTGCACCGTACACCAACCGAAGAGGAAGTCGCCGACAAACTCGGCGTCGAGCAGAACCGCTGGCGCCAGATGATGATGGATCTTCGCAATGTCGGTCTGATTTCGGCCTCCACCCGGGGGCCGGAAGGCGATGATCTGCCTCCACCGGAGTTTCCCGGTCATCCGGATACGCAGCCCGACCGCATGTGTGCTCAGGAGCAGATGCGGGCTGTCCTGCTGGACGCGATGCAGACACTACCCGTTCGCTACCAGAAGGTCGTGTTGCTCTACTACAACAAAGAGATGACGATGAAGGAGATCGGCTGCATCCTCGGCATCAATGAAAGCCGCGTCTCGCAAATCCACAAGTCAGCGCTCGAGAAGATGGCCACCGCACTGGAATCCAATGGCATCCATTCGAGCAATGCCTTCGCTGAATAACAGGAAACCCTGCCACCCTCAGTGGATCCCTAGCCGGTAAGGCATGATTCGCAGCACCCCGCCCTGACCGAGCAACTCAAGCTCCGCCAGAGGCACTGAGTCGAAGCCAATCCGGCTCAGCGAGTCCTGGATCTTGGCTGCCAGAAGCGTTTCCGCATCCTGGTCCAGCAGATACTCCCAGAGAGTCTTAGCGGGAGGATACGGTATCAGCCGGACTTCCTGGCCAGGCTCGATCCCGGCGCGCTCCCGGATTAGCTCCACCGCGCGATCCAATCCCCCAACCTCGTCGATCAGATCGCGCTCGAGCGCCTGGCTGCCCAACCACACGCGTCCCTGCGCCAGCGGTTCGATCTCCTCCCGGCCGCGATTGCGGCCTTCGGCCACGACGCCAATGAACGTATCGTAAACCGCCTGCACGCCTTCCCGGAGTTTCTCCCGTTCTTCCTCGTTCAGCGGCGTGTAGTCGGAATCGATGGCGGCGAATCGCCCCCGTTTGATGATCTCCTTCGTCGCTCCTATCTTCTCGTAGAGATCTCGTAAGTTGACCTTGCCATAGATCACGCCGATCGAGCCGGTGATGGTATTCGGATAAGCCAGTACCGGATCGCCGCTCATAGCGATGTAATAGCCGCCCGAGGCCGCGACATCGGACATCGAAATCACCAGCGGCTTCTTCTGCGAGAGAAGGCGAATTTCCCGGAGAATCTCGTCCGAGGCGATGGCGTCGCCTCCGGGCGAGTCAACCCTGAGGATGACCCCCTCGAAGCGTTCGCTCTTCCGCACCCGCCTCAAGGTCTGGATGAAGTCCCGCGAGCGAATGGTATCTTCCTCTAATGGGCCGCCGTCGCCCGATCCGCCCATAATCGCGCCCGAGCCCACAATGAACGCGATTTGACGTCCCGATCGCCCCGTGGCGCCCATCGAAAGATATCGGTTGTAGGTTCGGGATGAGAGCTTCTGGATCTCATCCTGTCCGGTTTCGCCGCGCAGCAGCTCAAAGAACTCGTCCTCGTATGCCAATCCGTCAATGAGGTCTTCCTCGACCGCGTGCGGCCCAAGGAATGGACCTTCGTCGATGGTCTGCCGTACTTGCACGGCATCAATTCCTCTGGCCTCGGAGACAACCCCGATCAAATGGC
>CAYLSS010000826.1:0-2850 GCA_964385765.1 uncultured Solibacteraceae bacterium | reverse complement strand
GATAAGATGTGAGGCGGAGGGTTGGGCATGAATCCGATCCGGGAGAAACGCGCGATTGTTCGAGTGGGCGTTGTGGGGTGCGGGCAATTCATGAGCCGTCAGCACATCCAAACGATTCATCGCAGTTCGAGCTTGAAGCTGGAGCGCCTTGCGACGCGAAGTCCCAAGAAGGCCTGATCTTCATTCGGAGCTCGGAGAACAACCACCTCTGATAGATCTCGTTGATGACCGGAAATCGATAACGGTTCCGATAATGGATCGGCCAACTCGGGCTCAAGATGCTTATTCCGGGTCAGATCAGACGACTTCGGGCAGCACGTACGGTTCGCGATAATCGCGGGTTAGATACGCATTTGCTTCTTTGTCGCCCCCAAAAGTTTCAGTGGGCGGGTCAAAGGTGACCTGCCGGCCGAGCCGGTAGGAGATGTTGGCGAGGTGGCAAAGCGCGGTAGACATGTGGCCATCAAGAATTTCGCAGTGCAAATCCCCACGCTTCCGGCTTCGGACGCATTGGATGAAGTTCTCGAAGTGGGACTGTTCTTCTTCGTCGATGTTCGGGATTTCGGGACCGGGGCCGTATTCGATTTTGGGGAAGCTTCGGTTCACCACCCTCAAATCGATGCCGGAGGGAGTAGTCGGCCTGTCGCCCGGAGTGAATTCGCCGGCCATGGTGCTCCAGTTGTCCGCATTCGAGATATAACCCTGGCTCGTGTAGAAGATCGCACCGCTGCGAAGCCCGCCGATCGGCGGGGCATAGAGCGTGGTCAATTCCAGCTCCACGAGAGTTCCATCAGCGTATTGGATGCTCGTATTGGCGGTATTCGGCGTTTGCTGATCGGAGTCATCCAGATAATTGCCGCCGACACAGGTGACCTTGACGGGATGAACCTTCTTGTTCAAGCCCCAGCGGATCATGTCCAGCATGTGGACACCGTTGTTTCCGATTTCGCTTGTCGACGTGTCCCAAAAATAGTGCCAGCCGTAATGGAAGCGGTTGAGTGTGAAAGCGCGATAAGGAGCGGGTCCCAGGAAGAGATCCCAGTGGACCCCCTCGGGGATGGAAGACTCCTGCACTTTGCCGATGCTGGCGCGGCCGCGAATCACCAGGGCCCTGCCTCGGTAGGCCGGCCCGAACTTCTCGTCCCACAGGTAACGGACCACTGACCGGACTCGCAGGTCACTACGCCGCTGCAACCCGACCTGCACCATCCGCCCATACTTCCACGCCGCCTGAACCATCCGGCGGCCTTCGCGAATGGTGTAGCAGGCCGGCTTCTCGACGTAGACGTCCTTGCCTGCCTGGCAGCCCCAGATGGTATGGAGCGCGTGCCAGTGATCCGGCGTGGCAATCGTCACTGCGTCGATGTCGTGGATCTCGATCAGATCGCGGAAGTCGACGACTGTGGTTGGACGGTGTCCGGAGATTTCCTCCACCTCGCGCACGCCGCGATCGAATAGCCGTTCATCGATGTCGCACAGATGGGTGACGCGGACGCCGGGCATCGCCGCGAGTTCCCGATAATGGTCTCGTCCGCGGCCGCGAATGCCGACGACGGCGACATTGACCCGATCATTCGGACTGCTCTGCCCCCAAGATGGTCGTAGCGCGGGAGCAGCGGCCAATCCGGCCGACAAAGCGGCCTTCTTCAAGAAGCGGCGACGATGATTAAGAGACATGGCGATGGCTTCCATTCTAAGCGACTTGCTTCGCTGGTGGAGCGGGGGTGCAGCAAGTCGGAGGGGCCAGTATAGCGTCAATCACTGAGCGCGTGGCTTCTCGGGCATTCAGAAATAGCGGTCGTCTTCCTCGTCCGGATCTTCATCGAGATCCTCATCGAATTCTTCCTCGAGTTCGACCTCGGACCTCAGTTCCAGTTCGGCCATGTCGATCGCTTCGGATGACACCTCGGCGATATCTTCGTCGGAGCTGCTGGTCAGAGGCTCCAGGATCGGTCCCGCCTCCTCGGGGCGAATCTGCGCGACGGCATTGATGGCCGCGATCAGCAAGTACTTCTCCGTGTTCCGGGCGGTGGCCAGCTCGACGACATGGGACCAGGCTCTGTCAATGCTCCAACTGCCGGCGGCGCGGACAGCCTCGTAATGAATGTCGGGATCCTGACTCTTGAGCGACTCGAGAATTTCTTCGTCGAAGCCGCGGACATAGGCCATAGAGAAGACGGCGGTCAGCTTCCAGTCGCGATCGTCACTGGCATAGGCGGAACGAATCGCATCTTCGTGCCAGTCCTGCGGTGCCCGTACTGCAGCCTCCAGAATCCGGCGACGAACTTCCTTGGGCATGCTCGTGCCCTGATACAGGTCTTCGAGGGTCGCCTGGATTGTGTGGAACATCTGCTCGGAAATCGGCACCGTTTCGGGATCATCGAAGTCATCCAGACTGGCGGCGTCGAGCGCCGGCCCCAACGAGATGACCGCCCTGGCGCGAAGCTTGTCAGATTCGTTGCTGAGACGGAGGATCTCCAACAGCGTTTCGGCGAGTCTGTCGTTGATGACGGTAAAGTCGCCGGCCAACTCCGCCGCGAGAAGGCGATCCGGCTCAGGTGCGCTGCGGTTGCGCAGAATCGAATAGAATCTGTCGCCCGAATCCCGTGGCCAATCCCACGGGGGCATATTCTTGAGGACCTGCAACTTCATTTAACACCTCTCTTGTTCTTGCTTAGCGCGGTCGCATCTTGAGCCAATGCTTGTTCGGATCGTAGGGGAACTTTTTGTCCGCGTCTTCGATGATCTCCACGCCGAGTCCCGGCCCGCTGGGGACTTTGGCAAATCCATCGGTGACCACGATCGGTTCCGTGAAAAGGCCTCCGCGGAACGGGTTGTAGTGCCGTTCTG
>CAYLSS010000825.1:0-2852 GCA_964385765.1 uncultured Solibacteraceae bacterium | reverse complement strand
GACGCGAATCTCATCGTCGTCCGCCATCAACTTACCAGCGACCGCCGACATCGGCCCCGCAGCGCCAACCCCTGCAATGAAGTCTCGTCGATTCATCTCGTATTCTCCCGGAGTCTTGATTGTAGTACGCCTCGGTCGGAACGCACGTCCCCACCAGTCTCCAGGCTTGCCGCCGACTAGCCTGGAGACTCGCGCTGCCTCGTCAGAAAAGGAGACTCGCCGGATTCTGTTTGGGATAAAAATATTGCCGAAAACGACAAGTTGTAACATCCGGCTTTTGCTTTAGAGTAAAGCCAGACACAAGCACGCTTGGTGAGGACAAAAGGCAGCAGAGCTGCAGTCCGGACCGAGATTTCTTGGAGGTCAAGGATATCGCTATGTTGAAAAGGCGCGGTGTATTTTGCCTGCCGGCACTTGCTTTGCTGCTCTGTGTGCTGCCATTTGCACATGTGGTGGCGCAGACAACCGGCGGGATCGTAGGAACAGTTTCTGACGACACCGGGGCGGTGATTCCCAGCGCCACGGTGAACGCCATCAATCAGGAGACGGGTACCGGGCACGAGACAACGACTGACGCAACGGGCACCTACCGATTCCCGCTGCTGCGTCCGGGACCTTACACGGTCAGCGTGCAAAGCACGGGCTTCCAACGGCTGGAAAGGCCGAACGTGACTGTCACCGCGGCGGAGGTACTTCGGCTGGATCTTGAACTCGAGATCGGCGTGGTGAGCGAAACCATCACGGTCGAAGAAACGACGCCGCTGCTGCAAAGCGAGCAGACATCGATGGGCCACACGGTGGAAAGCCGCACGATCACCTCAATCCCGCTGGCCACACGCAACTTCACACAAATTCTAGGCACTTCAGCCGGCGTGATTGGCTCCATTATGAACGCGGATCAGCCAGGCACCGGCAGTGACACGGTGAGTGTCAACGGGGCTCGGCGGGGCAGCAACAACATGCTCGTGGACGGCGCTCCAACCACGAACCCGTTGAATCAGGCGCCCGGCGGCGAAGGGACTCCCAGTATCGAGTTCTTGAGCGAGTTCAAGGTGATGACCAGCCTCTATGGCGCCGAGTATGGGCGCAATGTGGGTTCGACGATCAATGTGACTACCCGCAGCGGCACCAACCGGTTCCACGGCGCGGCATATGAGTTCCTCCGGAATACGAAGCTCAACGCCCGGCCTTTCTTCAACCCCTCGCGCGGCACGAACAATCAGAATCAGTTCGGCGGCAATATCGGCGGCCCAATCTTTAAGGACAAGACGTTCTTCTTCGGCGGCTATGAAGGAACGCGGCAGCGGAATGCGAACTCCGGTTCGGCCACGCTGCGAGCCGTGGTCCCTACCGCGGCGCAGCGGCAGGGGAACTTCGGGTCGACAACGATCGTCGATCCCACAACCGGCGAGCCCTTCCCAGACAACCAGATCCCGGCGTCCCGGATCAACCAGACGGCGCTGAACATCCAGAACAAGTACATCCCGGAACCGAACATCGCGATCGGCGCCACCAACTTCTTTGCCGCCCGTTCGCTTCCGACCGACATCGACCAGTTCACGGTCCGCATCGATCACCGGTTCGGCGAGAAGGACACACTATTCGTACGCTGGTTCGATAGCCGCCAGGAGGATTTTTCCCCATTCAACGCGGGCTTGCCGGGCTTCGGCCGTTCGGCCAATCGCGACAAGCACATGCTGAATGTCAGTGAGACACACCTCTTCTCGCCGACTTTCATCATGGAAACCAGGTTCGCCTACGACCAGACCGATCAGTTCACTTCCTACGAAAACCAGGACGACATGACCTCGGTTGGACTGAATCCGCTCCCTGTCACTTTGCAGGATGATGGAATGCCGCAGTTCAACATCAGCGACTATCGGAGCTTCGGCAACTACCAGAACTGGTCCGACTTCATCAAGCGGTTCACCGGTTCGGCGTCCTTCACCTGGGTCCGTTCCAAGCACAACATCAAGTTCGGCATGGAGAGCCGCAACAATCTCTATAATCCACAAAATACACTGAGCAGCCGCGGCAGATTCTTCTTCACGGGTGACGCGACCGGCGACGCCTACGCCGATTTCCTGATGACCCACGCCCAAAGCAAGGAGTTTGGAGCCGGCGCCGGCGAACTGAAGATGCGCGACGCCATTCTCGCCGGTTTCATCAGCGATGAATGGAAGGCGAATACCAATCTCACGCTCACCATGGGTTTGCGGTACGAGGTCCATTTCCAGCCGGCCGCATACAACCTCGGCATGACCAACTGGTACATCGACAAATACACCGGCATCGGCTCGCTGGATGCCGCCGGAATCGTCCAGGGCGGAGTGAATGGGATTCCGGAAAGCACGGTGAATAACGACTACAACAACATCATGCCCCGGTTTGGCATTGCCTGGCGCGTGACTCCGAAGTGGGTGATCCGTACCGGCGCCGGCCTCTATTTCGATCAGAGAACCGGCCAGATCGCTCAACAGGCGTTCAGCAATCCACCCACCTTCGCCTCCATCACTCAGAACTGCACGCTGGCCGGAAGCGGATGTAGCTTGAATCAACCGGACAATTTCACGTTCGTGGATCCGGGCTATGATCCGGAGTTCCTTCCGTTTCCAACCAGTCCGACCGATACCATCACTTATCGGGGGATTGACCGGAATGTGAAGACGGACAACGCTTGGCAGTGGAACTTCAACATCCAGCGCGAACTGCCGGCCGGGTTCCTGGTAGAGACAGCCTACGTCGGCACAAAGGGAACGCACCTGATGGCCAGACGGAACTACAATCCGTTGATTCCCGCTGGTTTCGATCCCAACAACCCCCAACCCGGCGATCTGTCGGTCGCGTTTCCC
>CAYLSS010000824.1:0-2853 GCA_964385765.1 uncultured Solibacteraceae bacterium | reverse complement strand
CTGCGTGTTGCTCGTCCCGGTGCAGCCCCCGATGTAAGCCGCCCGTCCCGCGAGGACGCCTGCACCAGGAGAGTGCGCCCGCCGCGTGCCGAATTCGACCACCCCGCGACCGGCGGCGGCGTGGACCAGGCGCGAGGCCTTGGTCGCAATCAGGGATTCGAAGCCGATGGTCGAGAGCAGGAAGGTCTCGGCGATCTGAGCCTGGATCAGCGGCGCGCGGACCCGCAGCAGAGGCTCGCCGGGGAACACCGCCGTGCCTTCGGGCACGGCCCACACGTCGCCGGTGAAGCGGAGGTCTCCGAGGACGCCGAAGAAGCTTTCCGGAGCGCGCTCGAACTGCTTGAGGCCGCGGAGGTACTCGATCTCCTCGCCAGCGAAGCTGAGATGCCGCAGGTAGTCGATCGCTTGAGCCAGGCCAGCCGCCAGCACATAGTTCCGATTGGGCGGAAGGCGGCGGACGAAGAGCTCGAACGTGGCGACTTCCCGATCCTTGCCGGCCTGGTGATAGCCGGCGGCCATGGTGAGCTGGTAGAGGTCGGTAAGGAGACCGTTCATCGATTACAGGGGGCGGCCGGACGATCCAGCGCGCCCCAAACAATTCTACGCTTATTCCTCCCGGTCTTCGGCCGGCTCCTCTTCCTGGTGCTCCCTGATGTCCTCGGCCATGGCCCGCACCCGGTCGACGTCAACAGCCTTCAACTCATAGAGCGCCGGCTCGTTCTCGCGCTTCCCTATGAACTTGTCGCCGCTCTTGGAAATGAGTACCTTCTCGACCCGTTCCCCGTTCTCGGAAACAACAGTGATTTCTATCGTCGGCTCATCAAAGCCTTCCTCGGGGAAGGATTCCGCCGAGAGATCGCGCAATTCATCGATCAGCGCCCGGACAGCGACCGAGTCCATGCGGATGCCGCCCTTCATCCACTGATCTTCGGACTTCTCGAAGAGGTGCGTTTCGCCCCCCGCGCGAAGCTCGATCCGATCCACCTGCCCGAAGCCGAAGTCGAAGAGCTTCTTGTTGCGCAGGTCGGCCAACTTTTTGTCGAGTCCTTCGCCGACGTCGCTCGAGACCTTGTGAACTCCGGCGACCACGCTGCTCTTGGCGAGGTACTCGTCATCTGAGGTCTGGCGGACTTCGATCTCCTGAGTACCCGACTCGTCGGTGACCTCGACCACGGCCACCCGAGAAGCTCTGGCAAAATTCTGCTCTGCCTCGGCCTGCTCTTCCCCGGACAGATCGGCGTCCATCTTCGCATCGCGGAGCCGGCTCACCAATTGCTCGACACTGCCGCCGTCGGCGCGATACGGCCTCGGCTCGACGATCTGCCAATCACCGGCGGCGTCCTTTCCGATCTCGATCGTGGAACCGTCGGTCGCCAGCTCGATCCGCGAGAGCTTGTTGCTGTCGAAGGTCAACAGGCGCTTGTCCCGCAGATCCCAGGCGGTCTTCTCGAGCGAAGTCTTCGTCCAACTCGCGAGAGTGAACAGTCGCGGATCACCTTCGACCCAGGCGAAGTTATTCCCGCCGGTTGGCGTTTCATCACCAACCATCAAGGTGACCGGTTCGCCATCGGCGCGGTGTGCGATGACGGTCAGCGAAGGCTCCTCGAATCCATATCCGGCTGTGTCGGTGACGTTCTCATCCACCAGCCGGTTGGAATCGAGCTGGGCGACATCGGAGACGAGCGACTCGACACTCGACTGGTCCGCCCGATAGGCCCCGGGTTCGGTGATCGTCCACTGGCCGTCCTCGCCTTTTTCCACGGTCACCGGCGCCTGACCGCTGGCGCGAATCTCGATCTTGTTGATGGCGTCGGCGTCGATGTCTACGATTTTCGGAGGGGCGTCGGGATCCGGCTCGCCCTCCTTGGCCGCCTCTCTCTTGTTGGACCAATAGACCAGGCCGGCCAGTAAGACAAGCAGAGCCGCCGCAACCAGGAGTCCCCGGAACTTCATCGCGTTATCTCCTCCTCCACCAGACGGTGACGCCGGTGACGATGATGATCAGCGGCAGGAAGATCACGCTGGAGTAGAAGACGACTTTCATCTGCTGGCGGGTCAGGGAAAGCCGGCGATCCTCCGGCTCCTTGGGTCGGATCGAGATCAGGTCCTCGTCCGAGGAGAGCCAGTTGACCATATTGAGCGCCAGGTCGCGGTTGCCGTTGAAGCGAAGGATGTTATTGGCCACCCAGCCCGAGGAACCGACAACGACGAAGCGTCCCTCTTCCGGCACCTCAACATCCGGGGTCTCTTCTTCTCCCTCATCCGTTCCGCCCTCATCTTCAGCTTCAGCGCCGTTGCTCACTTCGATGGTTCCGGCGACGGCCAGCGTGAACGGGCCCTCCGCATCTTCGGAAGGATCGATCTGGATTTCCGCCGACGAGAGCTTCTCGGTGGCATAGGCGTTCGGGCTGGTCGAGAAAAGCTCGTCCACTGTGACGCCGTCGGCCTCGGTGGTCTCGAGCGTGCGAGCCAGTGGAAACGCGGTGGCGATTTCGCGCATGTCGCCGACAATCGCGTGAGATTCGTATTCGGTCACGAGAGGAACTTCCGGCCCCAGACCGAACAGCCTGCCGATGCCGGATGTTTCGAGCACGAGATTGTTCTTCACTACGACTCCCCAACTTTCGAGGATCTCGGACAGTTCCTCGTTGGTCGCAATGGCGTCCTGACCGAATCGGACGGGGGCGTCGAGCATGATCCAGGCCCGGCCGCCGGACTCGACGTACTTCTGAATGGCGTTGACCACGGGCTCGACATAGTCGAAGCGCGGTCCTCCAATCATCAGCACCGTGCAGTCGGACGGGACCGCGGGAGATTCGAGCAGCGAGATCGTCCTGGTTTCGTAGTTGTTCC
>CAYLSS010000823.1:0-2860 GCA_964385765.1 uncultured Solibacteraceae bacterium | reverse complement strand
GGCACATACACGCAGTTCTCATCGAAGCCCGGCAGCGCGGCGAGACGGTCGAGTTCCCGGCGCTAGCGCTGGTGGTGAGCGGCGGGCATACCCATCTTTACGAGGTTGCGGCGCCGGGATCCTACCGATTGCTCGGCAAGACGCGGGACGATGCGGCGGGTGAGGCATACGACAAGGTCGCCAAACTTCTCGGCTTTCCTTATCCGGGGGGACCCATCGTCGATCGGCTGGCGGACTACGGCAACCCGAACGCTGTGAAGTTCAGCCTTGCCCGGATGAAAGGCAACCGGCTGGACTTCAGCTTCAGCGGCCTCAAGACCGCCGTGCTGCGCTGGTTCGAGGCCCGCGACATGGAAGAGGAAGTCCGCATCCGCCGGGCTCTTTACCGCCGGAATCCGCGGGCCGGCGTTGACGAGTGGCGCGCTGTGACGCCACAGCCGACGCTCGACGCTCTCGCTTCATTCCAGCACACGGAGATCGAAGAACTGCTCCGGCGGGCGGTCATTTCGGTGGATGAAATCGACGCCCGGTCGGTCATCATTTCGGGCGGCGTCGCCTGCAACGCCGGCTTGCGTGCAAAGGCGCTGTCGGAGCGGCTTCCGGTGCCTGTCTTCTTTCCGACACCCGGCCTCTCAACCGATAACGCGGCCATGATCGCCGCGGCTGCGTTCCACAAGTTCGAACGGAGAGAGTTCTCCGGATTCGACCTCAAGGCCAGGGCCAACCTCAAGCTCGCCTGAGCGCCCCTCGCCAAATGACAGCGGCTTTGTGCTGTCCCTGCCGCAGGGGCAGCACCTGGCGGGCTTCTACGTGGAGTAGCGAAGGAATTTCTATCGCGGGATGACCGGAAGAACCAGAGCCGACGGCCGCTCCGCGTCATGATACACGGTCTGGGAGGCCTTTAAGGGGTTCTTCGCGAACCTGGGGAAGTTGCTCGAGGAGACGTACAGCCGAATGCGATGGCCCTTGCGGAACACGTTGCTGGTGGCCCACAGGTCAATCTCCCGCCGGAACGGTTGGTTCTCATCACTTCGCACTCGGACGATGCCATCGGTCAGGAATCGCGAGTAACCGTCCGGCGCGACATCCACCAGCATGGCGGTGAAATCGCTGGTGGAGCGCGAGCTGGCAGCGTGCAGCTCGACCGTGATCCAACCGGTGACCTCTACATCCTGGTCGAGGGGAGGAGTCGAGTAGACCAGCACATCGTTGCGATATTCGTTCGGGCTCTGGTCGAACGGACCGGGCGGCAGTACGGTGTTTGCGCAGCAAAGCCGGCCGCCGATGGTCGGCGCCGGACCGCGCGGATCGTAGTCGAAGAGGTCCGGCGGCTCGGAGCCGGGTTTGGCGGTTGAGAGCGCTCCGTCGCCGGCGGCGGTGTTCGCGCCGCCGGTGGAGTGCAGATAATAGCGGGTGAGTTGCTGGCGCACGAGGGGGAACTCGTTCTCATAGCGCCAAACGTTCTCGCCCATGACGAAGATCCTCACCGGCGGCTTGGAGGCATAGTCGTTCTTCTCGCCGTTGAGCGCCCAGTCGGACCAGTCGAGGACCATCTGGTCCATGTCGAGGACGGCGTTGCGGCCGAATACGACCCCTCCGATCTCGCCCTCCTCGCTGGTGCGGGCGTGCGCCCACGGGCCAACCAGCAAGCGCTGGGAATCGCGCACTTCGCTCGGGGCTTGCGCGCGCATGCCTTCGAAGTTCTTGATAGAACCCTTGAGAAAGATGTCGTGCCAGCCGCCCGCGTGGAGCGCCTTCACGGTGAGTTTCGAGTAGTGGTCGGAGATCTTCCAGGGCTTCCAGTAGTCGTTGTCGGTAGAGTTGTCTAGCCAATCCTGGTAGTAAGGGGCAAGCTGTTGGGCAGGGTCGGGAACCCGCAGCAGTTTGTAGTCTCGCGGGCTGCTATCGGCCCACTCCAGCGGCCAGGCCTCGGTCTTGCGCAGCAGCGTGTCACGCGCCAGTCCCGAAGCCCAGGATTGCACGAACCACTGCATCAGCACGCCGCTTTGGTAGGTCCATCCGTCGTAGTATTCGGACGCGGTCACGTAGGGGAAAACAGCTTCCAGGTGCGGCGGCTTTCCGATGGCGGCGAGCATTTGGGTTGCACCGACGTAGGAACCGCCGAACATACCGACCTGTCCATTAGCGCCGGGCAATGCCGCCGCCCACTCCACTGTGTCGTAGCCGTCACTCGTTTCGTGCCTGAAGGGGTACCACTCACCCCCGGAGCTGTAGCGCCCGCGGGCGTCCTGGATGACGACAATGTAGCCGTGGGAGGCGAGCAGCCGGCCGGTGCGCCGGCCACCATGGCGGTCGTATGGAGTGCGCTGCAGCAAGACCGGAAATTCTCCGTTTCCCCTGGGACGGTAAATGTCGGCGGCGAGGCCGACGCCGTCCCGCATCTTCGCCTTGACGCCGATTTCAACCCAGACGTCGTACTTGCCCTCTTCAGCCGCGGCGACAAGGGCCGGAGTTGCCAGCAGGATAGCGGTCAGGAAGCCTTTATGCAGCATGAATCACCTCCTCGTGCGGCTCCCATCTTATCCGCAAATGCCGCTACCGCACGAGGAGGACGGCTGGCATGGCGGACTAGGAAAACGCGATAAGCGGCGCGATCACCAGCGCCACGACCGACATCAGCTTGATGAGGATGTTCATTGACGGGCCGCTGGTGTCTTTGAAGGGATCGCCCACCGTGTCGCCGACCACGGCCGCCTTGTGAGCGTCGGATCCCTTTCGTTCGCCGGGGATGCCGCCCTTCTCAATCAACTTCTTTGCGTTGTCCCAGGCACCCCCAGCGTTGCCCATGAACAGGGCGAGCAAGACGCCGGTTACCGTGGCGCCGGCGAGAATACCGCCC
>CAYLSS010000822.1:0-2870 GCA_964385765.1 uncultured Solibacteraceae bacterium | reverse complement strand
GCCTGCGGGAGGGGCTGCGCGTCGGCATCTACACAGAGGACGCCGGAGAACTCCTGCCCGCGGCCGCGATTTGGGACGTCGAGGTGCCCGACCCCTTTCCCGTGCAGCTCAAAGATGGTGTGGCGCAGTTTGGGGGGCTGCTCACCGGCATACTGGACGGTGTCTCCATCTCGGGTCACCTGGCCGCTGGTCCAGTGGAGTTCGAGAATCGCGTCATCGATGAGGTTGCCGCCGATTTCGACATCGACAAAAACCGCCTCCACCTGCGCAGCATGACGCTCCTCCACGGCGATACCCGCCTGCGCGGCGATTTGCAGTTCCCGCTCGACAACTGGCGGGCAGCTCCGGATAGCGCTTTGGCTGGGCAGTTTCGTATTTCGGATGGCTCCCTCGCACAGGCCCTTGAAGTCGCCGGGTGGGACCGTCCGATCGACGGTCGCCTGAACGTCACAGGCATAATCGGCGGCGCCATTGGCGATCCGAGCCTAGAGGCACAGGCCCGCGCAGCCGAAGTTACTGCCTGGAGAGAGTCGATCGAATCGATCGAAGCCGAGTTGAACTACTCGAGCCAGACACTCCAGGTCCGGAGCGGTTTGCTAATAGCCGCCGGCGGCGAGCTGCGCTTCGAAGCCATCTACGAACTCCCTGCCGGCGAAGCGGATTCGGCCGCCGCGCTCACTTTCGACCTGGACGCACAAGACTTCCAACTGGCCCACTGGAATGCGGTTCGTCAGGTCAACGCCGACCTCGACGCCACCATCGGCGCCGATCTCCAGGGCGCCATGGACCTCGCTGGTCCCGAACCTCTCCTCAAGTCTCTGTCCGGCGATGTAGAGTTGGATGACGTTGAAATCGATGGCCGTTCCGTCGGCGACGCCCGGCTCATCACCGAAACGAATCGCAATGTCCTGGTCGCCCGCGCCTGGGCCTCTCTGACCGACGCCGCCATTCGCGCGAGCGCCGAATGGAGCCTCGGACGCCGGTCGGCTGGCCTCGGACGCGTCACCTTCGAGAACCTGACAATCAATGACCTGCAGGACCTCGGGCTGTTCGGCGGGCCCGGGACCGAAATCTACGTCGACGGCTCCATGGATGGAGAGATCGCTTTCGCCGGCCCCGTGCTTCGCCCCGCCGACTGGCGCGGCCTCGCTCGCATCACCCGTATGTCCGTGACCCCGACACCCAATGAGAAACGCAGCGATCGCGATGTCACCCTCCGCAACTCGGGCCCCCTCGTCTTCGCCATTCAACCCGCCAGAATCGCGATCGAAAACGGCCGGCTCGTCTCCGAGGACACCGATATCCTGCTGTCCGGAACGCTTTCCTACCTCCGGCGTAACCCCTGGAACCTCCGCGTCCTCGGTTCGATCGACCTCGCCGTCCTCACCGCCTTCCGCTCTGACCTGGTGGCCGAGGGACTCTCACAGACGGACGTCACCCTCCGGGGCTCCCTCCTGGAACCACAGGTCAACGGACGCATCAGCTTCGATAACGGGTCCTTCTACCTGCGTAACCTCCCCACCGGAATTGAGCAGGCGAGCGGCGTGATTCGGTTCAACCGCACTCGCGCCACAATCGAGAAGTTCAATTCGCGAACCGGCGGCGGAGATCTCGAACTCAGCGGCTTCATCGGATTCGGCTCCACTGACTGGGTCTACCGCCTTCAGGCCAATGCCCAACGCGTCCGAATCCGCTATCCACCGGGCGTAAGCACCATCTTCAACGCCACCCTCAATCTCACCGGTTCGGCTACACGCAGCCTGCTCTCGGGCGAGGTCGCGATCACCCGGGCTGCCTTTGATACCGATTCGGATCTCGGGAGGCTTCTTTCCGAGTCCGCCACGGTGCGTCCCCCAAGTGAGATCGACAACCCATTCATCCGCGGAATGCAGTTCGATATCGACATCCGGACAGCTCCAAACGTCGAGTTCGTCACCTCACTGACACAGGACCTCGAGGTCGAGGCCGAGTTGCGGCTTCGCGGCTCGGTCATCCGTCCGGTGCTTCTCGGACGCCTCAGCGCAAACCGCGGGGAAATCCAGTTCTTCGGCAATCGCTACGACATTGTGCAGGGCGAGGTGACTTTCTTCAACCCGGCGAAGATCGAGCCCGTGGTGGCTCTCGACCTCGTGACCCGCGTCCGCTCCTACCAGGTGATGATGAACTTCTCCGGACCGATAGACCAACTCAACTTCTCCTACCGTTCCGATCCCCCGCTGCAGTCCGAGGAGATCATCGCCCTGCTCACCGTTGGACGGGCGCCCGGCTATGCCTCCGGCTCGCCCTCCACCTCCGGTCCGGCCGACGGGAGCTACTTCCAGGCCGGCGGCAGCAGCTTCCTCGGCCACGCCCTGACCGCCCCGGTTTCAGGCCGCCTCCAGCGCTTCTTCGGGGTGAGCCGCATCAAGATCGACCCCCAACTCACCGGCGTCGATAATACCCCCGAGACTCATGTCACCATCGAACAGCAGATCTCGCGCGATATCACCCTCACCTACGTCACCAACCTCACCCAAACACAGCAGCAGATCGTTCGCCTCGAATGGAACTTCCACCCAGACTGGTCCGTTTTCGCCGTCCGCGATTCCAACGGCGTCTTCGGAATGGACTTCGTCTATCGCCGGCGCTTCCGGTAAAGGTCCGGCATACCGCAAAGCCCCGCCGAAACCAACCTTATCCGCCAGCCACCGCTCCTACAACCAGGAGCGGTTCATCCCCCGTCGCAACCTTTCCCGGCAGCGGATTGTCCGCCCCCTCGTGCGACAGATCCTGCTCGCATGCGAAATACCTCACGTAGGGGCGCCGCTTCTCGGTGGCCTTTCGTCTCATAAGCGGATGACGGGGTACTCATTCTGCCGGCGTCGTATGGC
>CAYLSS010000821.1:2314-2878 GCA_964385765.1 uncultured Solibacteraceae bacterium | reverse complement strand
ATCACCCGTTCGATCTCGGGAATGATGTCGTGGAGGTCGTGGGTCACCATGATAATGCCCGTGCCGGCTTCGGCGATCTTGGTCAGGATGGCGCGTAACTCGTAGGTCGCGTGCAGGTCGAGGCTGGAGGCGGGTTCGTCGAGGACCAGGGCCTTCGGGTCGTGCACCAGAGCTCGGGCAACTAGCACCCGCCGGGCCTCGCCGGATGACAGCGTGCTCATCCGGCGTTCGTTGAGATGACCGATCTCGAGCAACTCCAGGGCGTCGGCAGCCTTCGCCTCCATCTCCGGTGTCACGTGGTGATGTGGAGAGAGTCCGACGCTCGAGAAGAAACCAGACAGGACGATTTCCCGGGTGGAGCAGTCGCGGCTGCAGAGTGCCAGCAGGTCATTCGACACAATGCCCAGCAGCGGCCGCAGCTCGAACACGTTCCACCTCTCGCGACCCAGAATCCGCAGCGAAGATCCCGGAATGAGACGGGGATAGCACTCCCGCGTGACCGTCTTGATCAGGGTCGACTTGCCGGAGCCGTTGGGCCCGAGCACGGCGACATGCTCTCCGAGT
>CAYLSS010000821.1:0-2304 GCA_964385765.1 uncultured Solibacteraceae bacterium | reverse complement strand
AGCGTGGGAAAGGCGCCGCGGAGCGCGCCGGCATGAAAGTGAAGCTGTGCGTTGCGTAAGGCCGCGGCCAATTGGGCGGCCACGCCGCGATAGGGTGTTGCATCGGGCCCGAGCACGGCGACATGCTCTCCGAGTCCGATGGCGAAGCTCAGCCCGTCCAGGGCGAGAGTCTCTCCACGGGAAACGGAAACATTCCGATATTCGATCAAAGGCGGTTCGGCTTGTTTGGTCACAGGACGGCGAAATCACCCATTGTAGAGGAATTCGCGTTGCCGAAAGACACTCCTGACTGGCGTCCGGCCTCCCGCTTACAGACCGAAATACGCGGCGTTCTTCTCGATGAACTCCTGCTCGTCGTCCGGCACTTCGTCGAGCTCGAAAATCGACTCGGTGGGGCATACCGGAATGCAAGCGCCACAGTCGATGCATTCCTCGGGATGAATGAAAAGCTGGTCCACCTCGTCGTAGTCATCGTCGCCTTCGAGAGGCTTGATGCAATCCACTGGGCAAGCTTCAACGCAAAGATTGTCTTTTGTGCAGCTATCGGTAATTACGTAAGCCATAGTTTCTGCATTCAAGCTCGCAATCAGGATGCCACACCCTGGAACGCGTCAAGCTGTTGAAAACACGACGGAGACCGCAGGGAGGGTGAGTGATTACACACAATCCGGATCTCGTGATGACAGTGGAGCGAATTCGATGCGTGCAATGCCCCACCTCGGATGGCGGCCCCCCTGATGGAAACATGGGTATCCAGACATGTCGCTTTACTTTGCCCTTACAATAACGGCTGTGGCGGTGAACCTATGCGATGTCCCGAGTGTAAGCAGCGATTGATCTTGCAGTCTTTCTGGCAAGGACGGTATGTGAACTGCACCTCGTGCGGCGCCAGGCTGCAGCGAAGCGTCGCCGGCATGGTTCTGGCGGCGGTGGCCGGCATCCTGGGCTGGTTCCTGGCCGAGTGGGTTTTGCACGATACCGGCGTCAGGATGGAAGTGGAGATCGCCGTCGGGCTCGCCGCCCTCGCTATCGCCTATTTCGCCGTCCATACCCTCACACTCCGGCTGATACCGCGTGAAGAGGAGCCGACCCTGAAAATCGACTGATTTACCGCGCCGCGCCGACCGGGCGTTCATCTCAATCCCTATTGACTTCGCGGATCCAGCGACTTCGGGATGGCGATCGGATCGCCGGCGATGAGCAGAGATACGGGAGATTCATCAAGCGGGAGCTCCGTGTCGATGCGGGAAGCAGTCAAGCTGGCGCTGGTCGCTGAGGTAGGCCAGAGACGGCTTTCCACGAGACCATTCTCCGCCAGATAGCGCCGGAGAGCTTCAGCCCGAACCACGTTTAGCGGAACACCGTCGTCGATTTCGGTGGCCGCTTCTCCGGCGGCGAACATCTCGACCGAGAGCCCCGGGTTAGCCATCAGGATACCGGTGGTCATGGCGAGTTTCTCTCGCCCCTCCACGGTAAGATCCGCTGTCCCCCGCTCGAAGAACTCTGCTGGAATCTCAACCACCAACCCCTCGGCAATGTCCCGGGTAAACAGGACCCGGCTCAGTTGACTGTAGATTCGGACGCGTGCTTCGGCCCGCTCGAGGTCGCGAAGCCGCTGAGCGCGCTGGGCTTCTTCCTCCTCCCGGCGAGCGCGCTCCTGTTCCCACCGGGCGCGTTCTTCACCGAAGCTGACGGTTCGCTCCTTGAGCATCTCCATGGTCCGCTTGGCGGCCGCCTCAGCCTGTTGCGCCGCCTGGCGGGCCTTCTCCAACTCTTCTTCCAGACGCTTTCGGGCAGCGGCTTCCGCAGCCGCCCGCTGCTTCGCCAGGCGCTCGGCCTCGGCGCGCTCCCGGCGCTGACTTTCCGCCTCCGCGCGGCGTTTGGCCTCCTCTTCGGCGTCGGCGCGCGCAGCCGCTTCCCGGCGGGCGGCAGCTTCCCTTTCCAGTCGAAGCTGCTCGTCTTCATAGCGGCGCACGGCCAATTCGCGGGCGTCCTCGGCACGCTGTACGGCTTCCCGCGCCAGCATGACCACCGGTTTCGCTCCCGCATCGCGAGCCTGATACGCCTCGGCCTGCTGCAAGGCATGTTCCGCCTTCAGAAATACATCCTCGGCATACTTCGAGGCGCCTGAGGATCGCGCGATCTCGATGGCGTTGCGAGCCTCGTACAGTTCGATGGGAACCTTCGGATTCACCGTCAGGCTCAGCGGGTTGGCCAGCGCCCGGTACTGGCCGCGTTCGAGCAGTTCATACTTCGTGTCCACAAGAATGAAGCGGCCGGTCGCGTCGGGCCGTATCTCATTCT
>CAYLSS010000820.1:0-2884 GCA_964385765.1 uncultured Solibacteraceae bacterium | reverse complement strand
GTTCAGGCCCGCCTGATCGGTTCGAGCGAGCTGGAGGTCGATGCGGCGATTGAGGTGGTGGGCGACGCGCTCCGGCATCCGTTGCTCCGCCGAGCCCGCGCGGCCTGCGAAGTGCGGCGCGAATGCCCGGTGGTTCTGCGAAGGGAGGACGGTACGCTAGTGGAAGGAACGCTGGACCTGGCGTTCAGGGAAGAGCCGGAGGACGGTCCACGCTGGACGGTGGTCGATTTCAAGACGGATCGTGAGGTAGTCACGACGCAGCAGCGGTATGAGGCGCAGCTTGGGATGTACGTGGAGTCTGTCGCGGGAGCGACCGGGGAAGCGGCCGAGGGCGTCGTGCTAGTGGTGTGACAGCATCTTCATCGCGGGGCGCTGAGCTGTCCACTTTTCCGACAACCTGCCGATTTCTTCGGCCTCCGAGACGGTTGCTGGTTCGACATTCGACACCTCGACAAGCTTCAAAAATGTCGAATTCTGTCGAGTTCTGTCGGAATGCGACGTTTGGATCTGGTATTCCTTTCTGAGCTCAGCTTCGCGCGAGACAATATGCCGAAGCGGGAGATTCTCTGTAGGTTATTGATCCCAAACTGAAGTCTTTTTTCCGACGCCGTGTGACCCAAGTTTCGTGGGACGGTCAACGCTCTAGTTGGAGTTCGCTACCTGGCGACCAGCGCGCCCAGTGGTCGAAAACTTCACCCAGTGTGCAAAACCCCATGGCTGCGCTGAGAATTGTACGGAGAGATCATGCATCTTCTTCAGCTCATCATCGTCGCCGCTTTCCTCCTGGTTTTCGGACTGATCTCGGGGCGTATTGAGAAGACCTTCCTCACCGCTCCGATGATATTTGTCATCTTTGGGCTAGTGATTGGACCGGCCGGTCTCGGCCTTATAGAAATCGAACCGGAATCAGCGATCCTCCATACGCTCGCCGAGGCGACCCTGGTGCTGGTTCTGTTCACCGACGCGTCGCGAATCGATTTGCGAACGCTGCGGACCGGATTCGACCTGCCGGCACGGATGTTGGGGATCGGGCTTCCGCTGACGATCTTGGCGGGAACGGGCGCCGCTCTGCTCGTGCTGCCGGAATTCAGCCCATGGGAGGCGGCGGCTCTCGCAGCGATCCTGGCTCCTACCGACGCGGCCCTGGGGCAAGCCGTAGTCAGCAGCCCCAAGGTTCCCGTTCGCATCCGGCAGGCCTTGAACGTAGAAAGCGGGCTGAACGATGGGATTGCGCTTCCGTTCGTAATGATCTTCGTGTCGCTCGTCGCGGCCACCGGAGAGGCGCAGTCGGTCAGTTGCTGGGCATTGTACGCTTTCAAGCAGGTGACCTTCGGGCCGGTCGCCGGCCTCGCTGTCGGTTTTGTGGGCGGGAAACTGGTCGAGCGAGCGACCGTCACGGATTGGATGAATGACAGTTTTCAGCGGCTGTCATCGCTGTCTCTCGCGTTCTTGTCCTTTGGACTGGCGGAGCAGATTGGCGGGAACGGACTCATCGCGGCGTTTGCCGCGGGCTTGGCGCTGGGCAACTTCAGCCGGTCAGTTTGTGGTCATTTGTATGAGTTCGCCGAAGCGGAAGGGCAGTTCCTGATGCTGCTCGCCTTTCTGGTCTTTGGCGCGAGCAACGTCGCCCCGGCGGTCACGACACCCAGCCTGTATTGTGTGGTCTACGCGGTATTGAGCCTGACCGTGATCCGAATGGCGCCGATCTCGATCAGCCTGATCGGGGCGAACCTGCACCACCGTACTCATCTGTTTCTTGGATGGTTCGGTCCACGCGGGCTGGCCTCGATTCTCTACGTCCTGCTGTTCGTCGGCCAGATCGGCGAAGCGGGAGGGGAGACCGTCTTCGTCGTGGTGATTCTTACCGTGTTTCTCAGCGTATTGGCACACGGCCTATCGGCTCAGCCCGGAGCAACCTGGTACTCGGCTCATTGTGAAGAGATGTTAAGCAAAGGTGGGGCCCGCCCCGAACATGAACCGGTGGCGGAGTTGCCGATCAGGCTGCCTTCCAGGCAGGGATAGGGATTCTATGATTGTGTCGTTGCCTGCCAGGAGATACCGGCCCGCGAACTTCATCGGAAGCAGATTGAGGATTGAGGAGCGGGAGGAGCAGGCAACCGAGGAGACCGATAAGTGAGGGATCGCGTCGGCTTCCCGCGCTTGGTTAGTGGGATACAATAATGGCTCCGGGACGGCGCGCACCACAGGCCATCGCATGGGTGTTTCAGGACGGCTCCAGGCCTGTTCATCAGGCGCCCCAACATGGGCGCAACCGGAGTTAAAAGCATCGATCGGGGGGAGCGAGGCGGTGTCCATTTCAACGAGAGGGTTTCATGGAACTTAGTGAGAAACAACTTGAGATGTGTGAAGGAAGCAGGTGGGACTTTTCGGACCTGAAGGCTCTCTTCATCAACTGCACGCTGAAAAAGTCGCCGGAGATGTCCCACACAGAAGGACTCATTCGCATCTCGCGAACGATCATGGCGAAAAACCGGGTGACGGTAGAGGTTCTCCGCGCTGTCGACTATGACATCGCCTATGGCGTTTGGCCAGACATGGCCGAGCACGGCTGGGAGGTAGACGACTGGCCCAAGATCTCCGAGAAGGTCATGAATGCGGATATCCTCGTGCTGACGAGCTCGATCTGGCTCGGCGAGAAAACCAGCGTCTGCACTAAAGTGATCGAGCGGCTCTACGGGAACAGTCATCTGCTGAACGAGGCCGGCCAATACGCGTACTATGGCCGTGTCGGAGGTTGTCTCATTACCGGGAACGAGGATGGCGCGAAACATTGCGCGATGAATATACTTTATTCCCTGCAACACTTGGGCTTTGTGATTCCCCCACAAGCGGACGCCGCGTGGCTTGGCGAGGCTGGACCCGG
>CAYLSS010000819.1:2313-2895 GCA_964385765.1 uncultured Solibacteraceae bacterium | reverse complement strand
AACTCGTCATAAGGGCGAGCCGCGATGTTCTGCTGGTGGCCGGAGACGTCGTCAAACCCCGCTTATTAGGTCAAACGCTGGACAGGGACCAACGCAGGCTATCGTCCTCCCAGCGGGACCTCGCGGGGACCCTCTTCGAGCCCCCAAATGGTGACAACCCGCTTTTCGGGTTTCGCGGCAGGACGGACCGGCCGCGCCTCCTCCCAACTGCTGTCGGGCGATGCGCCTTCCTCGGCGACGCCGCTTTCCTGGGCCACCACTGTAGGCGACATCGACGCGGCCACCTGCCGAAAAGTCTGCTCGACCTCGTTCTCGTTGAGATGGATGGCCATCCGGACCAGTCCGGCTTCGGTCACAATCCGCAGCTTGTCGGCAAGGTTCGGACCGCCTTCGTTCGCCTGGGCGGCCAACATCATGCCGAGCATCATTTGCAGTCCCGCGGCCAGTTCGCCGGCGCTTTCCGGACTGGCGGTGCCGAGATTCAACTCCAGCCCCAGCCCCGACTGCACCGATAGCCCGGCTTCGATGCTTTCGACGTCGTTCAGAAACTGGGCCTGTTCCAACTGCCCGCTCGAGAAGTCC
>CAYLSS010000819.1:0-2303 GCA_964385765.1 uncultured Solibacteraceae bacterium | reverse complement strand
AGTCCGATGGAGCCGCGTCGGCGACCATCCAGACATCGTTGTTCGCGGCCAACTCGGAGGCGCGCTGGAACAGAGGATTCGACGCCTGCGCGGGATCTTCGGCATTGTAGTGATCAATCGCGGCCTCGATCGACGGCAGGTCACCCAGCAAGAGAAGGTGAGGACTCACCAGCGCCAGCCCCACCGGCGCCCGCCCGTCCTCGACGTATTCGAGGATCTCGACCGAGGTGTACTGGATCACGGCCGTGGTTTTCCCCTTGGCCATTTCCCGGATCTGAGCCAGGTCAAAGTCGCCCTGCACCGCGATCACGGCCGGCGGCTGTTCACCCTCCCCGGTCAGGTCGTTCCCCGGCGATGAGATGAACACGCGTCCCACCCGGTTCATCAGGTCGGCTTGCTGGAACTCACCGGGAGCCTGGTCGGCGATTTTTTGCTGGATCTCCCGGCCCATCGGTGAGGCCATGATCTGCCGCCATTCGATTCCAATCAGCGCCTTCGACTCCGGATGCGCATAGCGCCAGAACGAGGGCATCGAAACGCTTGATGGTGCGCCCCACGACCACGAAGCAGCCAAAGCCGCGAGAATTACAGCGGATGCAGTGCGATTCATAGAGACAACGCCTCCTGAGGATCTTTCGTCATCGTAGCCGGAATCGTGCATCGGCTGAACACCTTAGATGAGTGGTGGAAACCGGGTCTGCCGCCCAAGACACACGCGCGGGAATTTGCAGTACACTCGCAGACTGGACTATGCGAGCCTGTTCGTCCTGCCTTCTTCTATCGGTTTGCCACGGCGGCGTTGATGTCGAAGCGGGAGACGATGGTAGCGGAGCCGCGTGGCCCGTCGAAGAACGACTAAGAGGTTACTAAGATGCCATTCTTGCTGGTTGCCGTCCTCGGCTCGATCGCCGTCCTCAATATTGCCTGCTCTTCCACTCCGGCCGGCTCCCACCGAATCGATGTCGCCGCGGGCAGCCATGACCGGCGGGACTGTCCCGTCGTTATCGACCTGCCCGAGCCGCTTGCCGCCAGCGCATGGCTGTCGCTCGAAGCCGCCGGCGGCAATGTGCCCGTGCCGGTGCAACGGCTGACCGGTGAGCCCGCCAGGGCTGTCTTCTTGCTCGATGAGCTCCCGGCCGGCGAGACGCGCAGCTACTATCTTTCTGCCGGAGATCCAGACGCCGATCCGCACGTCACCGCGACCGACAGTGAACGGGAGATCACCCTCCGCGTTGGCGACAAACCGGTTCTCGCCTACAACCGCTCGGTCCTCGAGCCGCCCGAAGGCGTGGATTCCGTCTTTCGTTCGAGTGGCTTCATTCACCCCGTATATACGCCTTCCGGGAAGATCATAACCGATGCCTATCCAGCCGATCACTTACACCAGCACGCGATCTTCTTTTCATGGGTGAGGGCCGTTTTCGAAGGCCGCAGCGTCGATTTCTGGAATCAGGCCGAGGGCGCCGGAACAACCGAGCATTTTACAATCAACGATATTCGGTCGGGCGACGTCTTTGCCGGATTGACGGTGGTTCGCCGTTACATCGACAAAACAGCTCCAGCAGGCCCCAAGGCGGCGCTGGAGGAAACCTGGACGATCCATTGCTACGCCGTGGATGACGGCTTTCTTTTTGATATTGAGTCCGAGCAGCGCACCGCCACCACCGCCCCGCTTACGGTGAACGAGTACCATTACGGCGGCATGGCTGTTCGCGGCGCCGCCGGATGGACTAAGGGCAGCGGTGTCGCGATGCTCACCAGCGAGGGCAAGGATCGGGTGGAAGGGAACCATACCCGTCCGGTCTGGCTGGAAATGAATGGCCCGGTCGAAAGTGGTTCGGCGGGGATTCTTGCAATGGACCACGCGGGCAACTTCCACCACCCCCAGCCGGTCCGCCTGCATCCCACAATGCCTTACTTCTGTTTCGCGCCGATGGTTATCGGAGAGTTCCAGATCAACGCCGGCGAACTCTATGTAACCCGCTACCGCTTCCATGTCCACGACGGCGGACCCGATCCTGAAAACAATGACCGCTTATGGCATGATTACTCTGACCCTCCGGCGGTAACCATTCGTTAGCGCTGGCTGTCAGGCCGCGCATGGATCCCACTAAGCCGGACTGGACTAACCGGGGTGCGACGGCTTCCCGCCCGGGTTTACTAACTCGAGAAACGCTCGTGCCGCATGGCTTAACGCCCGGCGCGCCGGATAGACGAGGCGGATGGGCCGCTCGACGCTCAACTCCTTCACCTTTACTTCCCGAAGCGTGGATTGGCCGATCTCCTGTTCGACACACATCCGG
>CAYLSS010000818.1:0-2905 GCA_964385765.1 uncultured Solibacteraceae bacterium | reverse complement strand
ATTTGAGGCCCGAAGTCTCGCAAACCTCGGCGAAGGCGGCATTCTCGCTGAGGAAGCCATAGCCCGGGTGGATGGCGTCGGCATTGGTGATTTCGGCCGCGCTGATCACGGCGGCGATGTCGAGGTAGCTGCGATTGCTCCGGGCCGGGCCGATGCAGACGGCCTCGTCGGCGAACCGCACATGGAGGCTGTTGCGATCCGCTTCGGAATAGACGGCGACGGTGGGAATGCCGAGTTCCTTGCAGGCGCAGATAACCCGGAGCGCGATTTCGCCGCGATTGGCGATCAATATCTTGCGGAACATACTTCCCTGTGGGGGCGTCATCAGTCCGGGCGGATCGAGAACAGCGACTCGCCGTATTCGACGGGCTTTCCATTCTCAACGAGCTTGTCGACGATGGTGCCGGCGAACTCGGCCTCGATCTCATTCATGAGCTTCATGGACTCGATGATGCAGAGCACCTGACCCGGAGTCACGTGATCACCGACCTGGACGAATGGTTCGGCGTCAGGCGCCGGGGCTTCGTAGTAGGTTCCCACGATTGGTGATTCGATGTATTGGATGTTCTCATCGATGGCCGGCGCAGTCTGGGACTCGGTTGCTCCGGCGCCGACAGTAGCCGACTGTGGAGGGGCTCCCGGAGTCGAGGTCGCAGACGTCTGTTGCGGGAGGACGAACTGCTGGCTTGTCGCCGGCGCGGTTCGCTGGATCCGGACCTTATTCTCACCGCGCGTGACCTCCAGCTCGGCCACACCGCTGTCGAGTACAACCTGTATGAGTTCTTTGATCTCTTCGAGGGTCATATGAGCAGTTTGTTCTGAATCCGGGACCACTAGATCTCCAGCAGCTCCTTCGAGGTCGGCGTCAGTACCTCGCAGCCGTTTTCGGTAACGACGACAGTATCCTCGATCCGAATCCCGCCGAACCCATTCATGTATACACCAGGTTCGACCGTGATTACCATGCCGGCCGCCAGCGGCTGGCGGGCGCCGCGCCCGATTCTCGGCGGTTCATGGATTTCGAGGCCCACGCCATGACCTGTGGCATGGACAAAGAGTGCGTCCAGTTGATGCTGTTTCAGGATGTCGCGCGCGGCCTTGTCGACCGTCCCGGTGGTGCGGCCGGGGCGGATGCTGTCCACGGCAGCCTGTTGCGCCTCTTGTACCGCCGCATACAATTGCTTCGTTTTCTCGCCGGGGCTCCCGAGAAAGGCCATGCGGGTCATGTCACTGGCATAGCCGGCCTGCTGCGCGCCCATATCGATCAATAGTAGCTCATTGGCAGCGAGCGGCTTCGAAGTGGGAGCCGCATGCGGCAAGGCCGAACGGGGGCCCGAAGCGACGATGGTGTCAAACGAGGGGCGTTCGGCGCCAAGCCGGCGCATCCGATAGTCGATCTCGGCGGCAAGCTCCATCTCCCGGACGCCCGGTTTCGCCCGGCGGATGGCTTTATCAAAGGCTTTTGAAGCGAGGCGGACCGAAGAGCGAATGGCTTCGATCTCGGCCGCTGACTTGATCATGCGCAGTTGCTCAACCAAGCCCGACGCGGGCGCCAGCTCCATGGCGGGCGGCAAGCCTTCCCGAAACGCCAGGAAGGCGGCATGCGTCATGCGGCCCGGGTCAAAGCCGACCCGGCGCAGGCGTCTTCGCCTCAGGTTCACAGCAACGCCGGCCATCAGCGAGCCGCGCACAATCCGCACCTTACCGCCCGATTGGTCGGACGCCTGGATCGCGTAACGTGGATCAGTGAACAGAATGGCTTCCGAACCGGTGATGAGGGCGGCTCCGCTAGAGCCGGTGAATCCCGTCAAGTACTGGACGTTGGGCGGTGCGGTAACCAGGAGCGCGTCAAGCCCCAACTCCTCGAATCGGGCCTGCAACTGCTGGCAGCGGGAAAGATACTGCGGCTCCCTCATGCGGATAATCGGACACGGCGCGGATGCGACAATTCCCCAGTTTAGCACCCAGACCACCCGTATCCTGGGTTACAGTCTGGGGTGAGTCCGCGGCGGGACTTGTGGTGGCGCGGTCGCGGCGGGACAATGTCTTTAGTGCTCTTCGATCTTCTGCGCAATGGAACGCCGGCGCCCTGCCGCGATGGTCGCGTACTCCGGCCCGAACGCCTGGCGACAGCCAGCTTGGCTGCCGCTCGCCAGAACCTTCGGGATCTTGCGCGCATCAACCGCTACCTGGGTCCGCACCGACTGCTTGCCGGATTGATCGGAGAGATTGCACCTACCGACGAGGCGTTCACTTTCCTGGATGTGGGCGCGGCGTCGGGCGACATGGGGGAGTCGGTCCGCCGCCGGTTCCCGGGCGCGAGCGGCTGTTCCCTGGACCTTCACCTCCGGCACCTGGCGCACGCGACCGGACCGCGGGTGGCCGCCGACGCACGGTTGCTGCCATTCGGGGCGGACTCTTTCGATTTCGTGTTCTGCTCGCTGCTGCTGCACGAGTTCGCCAACGATGACGCCCGCCGGCTGCTATCCAGCCTGTATCGTCTGGCGAGGCGGGCGCTCATCGTACTCGATCTGTATCGTCATCCGATCGCCTACCACTTTCTTCCGGTCACGCGCCGCCTTTTCGGCTGGGGGGAGATTACGGTGCATGACGGTCCGGCCTCGGTGGAAGCCGGCTTTCATCCCCGCGACCTGCGGATGCTGGCTCGCGATGCGGGATTGCCGCGGGTGAAGATCCGCCGGCACCTGCCATGGTTTCGCGTATCGATGGTGGCGCTGAAATGATCACGGTCGTCGGGGGAGGTCCCGCCGGTTCGGCGGCCGCGCTGGCGGCTCTTCGGGAGGGAAGCTCGGTGCGTCTGTACGAGGCGGCCCGGCGGCCCCGGCACAAGGTTTGCGGGGAGTTCTTATCTCCCGAGTTCGCCCGGTTGGCCGAGGCGCTCGGT
>CAYLSS010000817.1:0-2906 GCA_964385765.1 uncultured Solibacteraceae bacterium | reverse complement strand
AAGCCGCAAGGGTCCGCAAGAATCACCGGATCGCGATGGGCTGCTCCATTTCCTCCACAACCGGTAAGGTCTCCTCATTGGCCGTCATTATAACTACTAGAGCGAAGTGGATCCCACCCTGTCGGCATATCGTGCGGGTGGATGTGTCCACTCACCGGGAGGCCGCCGATGGCCGACGTTTTTGGAATCAACTGCCTGGGGAATCGCCTTTGTGGCATTCCTGTTTCTGTGGATCGGGTTGGTCTACTACGGGGAAGTCTGGGAGTACCGGCTCATCGACGCCTTCCTGACGCTGGAGATTCAGTCAGCGATCCTCTCTCCCAATCCTGGTAGCGAAACGAGCAGATCTCCCAGCCGTTTCCTGATCACTCCGCGCACCAGTGGACGACTTCTGCCAACGCGCTTTCCTTCAAAGCCAGACGAAGGTTGGATGCGGCACCCAGGGAGTCATAGTGGGCGACTGGGTAGCGGTAAACGTCTTGCATCTCCGCCTCGCTGAGCGCCTCCTCGCGCTGGCTTTGAGGCCCGATCACCGCGACCTTTCGCGGGGCGATTGCGCCGATCAGGTCGGGTAGGTCGTAGGCCGTGAGGGCACCAGGCACAAGGGCGGTTGTCGGGGTCGTGTAGTAGCGATTCATCACCACGGAAGCGTACGTGGCGAGGGATTTATCCAAAGCCAGCCAGCGAATCTCGGGATGGAACGCGGCAGCGTGGATTGCAGTGGGGCCCATCGAGCCAACTGCGAGCAGGCCAATACCGTCGGCGCGAATCCGCTCGTCGGACTGCAGCCAGGCGATAACACGAGTGAGATCTTCCGCTTGAAGTCCCACGACACTGCTCCCGACTAACGCGCCCTCGTAGAAACCAGCGTTGTGATCGGTCTGTCGGCCGATCCTGGGGGCGGTCTCGCCAACACCGATCACATCGGGCGACAGCACGGCATAGCCTGCGGCGACGAGCTCCGTGATGGCGACTCGTGGTTGCTTGCCTTCCGGATGCAGGTAAACCACGGCAGGGTGAGGACCGCCGCTGTCCGGCAACGCTAGCAGCATTGGGATCACGGAGTTAGGCCCGCCGTCCAGAGCGTGTTTCTCAAGCCGGTAGCCGTCCAATTGAAACCCGCCGCGGTAGATTCCGTCGTCGCGGGCGGCCGGCGACCGATAGCCGGACAGCTCGCGAGCGTTGGCAAGGATCCGCGAAGCGTGACCCTCGCGACCTCGCGACTGTTCGAGTTGTTCGAGGAGGCGGGAAGCCTCCTGGCGATTGAGCGAGAAGACCGTTTCTCCCTGGAATGCAGTCGCCACTTGTCCGCTCGCGGTGACGCGCAACTCCGCCTCCGACTGCGCCGCATAAGTCCCCTCGGAGGCGCTACCATCGACTCCGAGGTGTTTCATCAGGAACGCGTAGGAGGCCTCACTAGTCTTGCGAGTGTAGCCGTGGTCGTGATCATCCTCGACCCGGTCGAAGTTCTCCGGCGCGCCCAGGGCCTGGTAGATGCGGCGCATCGCGGCATCGGTCTCGCGCACCCCCTGGATGGGGAAGATGTCGTGTGTGGTGGTGAGCAGAAGTGTGGGTTTCGGCGCGCGCGCGAGTAGCCAGTCGGCGTGCTCGATTCCGTATCTCAGTCCGTGGAAGACGTGTTGCTCGGCATCCGTAACGCCGAAGATTTGCAGCATTCGGCGGTAGCTAGTGACAAAACACGAAGGGACCGCGACCTTGACACGGTTGTCCACTGCACTGGCATAGACGGTCATAGTGCCGCCACCGGAATTGCCGGTAACGCCGATCCGGTCCGGGTCGACCTCAGGCCGCGAGGACAGGTAATCGATGCCGCGGATGGCATCCCAGATGAAGTAGCGGGAGAGCGACACCCCAGCGAGGAAGCACTGGTTGCCCACGTAAGAGTGCGTCTTGTAGTGCGGCACATCCTGGCGGCTCACGATCGGTTCGCCGCTCTCGGGGTCGAGTTCCTGATGACGCTCGCCCTGGCCGATCGGGTCGTAGGTCAGCACGACGAAACCCTTGTGGACGAGGTTGAGGCAGGCATTCTGGTAGTGCGCGGCGCGGAAACCGTTCTGGGCGTGACCTGGGATGTAGAGAATCCCGGAACGGGGCCCGCCCTCGCGCTCTGGCACGTAGAGCGCCGCGGTGACGTGGAAACCGGACAACGACTCGAATATTACCTTTTCGATCCGATAGCCTTCGCGCTGGATGACGCCGACCGTGCGAGCGTTGAGGGGCGTCTTCTCAGGCCAGGGACCGAGGAGCTGATCGAGCGTTTCACGGACGTAGGATTGCCGCTGCTCCCAGCCCGCAACCGTTTGGATCGTCTCGATATTCTGCTCGCGACCGCGGAGCAATTCGAAGGCGCGCTCGTTGAGTCGACGGAATAGCATGTATCCGCCGTCCTGGCGTTCCACCCAGCGGTCGTTTTTGTTGAGCCAATCGCTGAGAACGGTGTAGTCCTGGTCCTGAGCCACAAGCGTCAGCGGGATCAGGCAGAAGAGTAGCCATTTCACCATCCAGACATCATAGAGGCTGAGTGCTTGCGGCACAACCTGAACCGTAATCCGTTGTCGTTAGTATGTGATCTGTCGGTGTTCGGGGTGTTCGGGTGTTCGGGGTGTTCGGGTGTTCGGGGTCCGACGCCTTGACTCCCGAACTAACTGGGGTGTTCGGGTGTTCGGGTGTTCGGGGTGTTCGGCGAGGTGTTCGGGTGTTCGGGTGTTCGGGGTGTTCGGGGTCCGACGCCTTGACTCCCGAACTAACTGGCGGGAGTTCGGGGTCGGAGTTCGGGGTCGCAGTTCGGCGCAGTTCGGCAGTTCGGTGGGGCAGTTCGGCGCAGTTCGGCGGGGCAGTGTCAAGAATTTTGTGTAACTGTATTCTCCTCTGCTTGCATCTTCGTC
>CAYLSS010000816.1:0-2911 GCA_964385765.1 uncultured Solibacteraceae bacterium | reverse complement strand
CTTCCCGCAGAGGCACTCCCAATCGGCGATCGGGCCGAAGATGCGCGCGCAGAAGAGCCCGTCCTTCTCCGGCTTGAAGGTCCGGTAGTTGATGGTCTCCGGTTTGGTGACTTCTCCGTGCGACCAACTGCGAATCTTTTCAGGTGACGCCAGACTGATTCGAATGGAATCGAAGTCAGCAATCAAATTGGCTCTGTCGTACGGTGAGGATCGATACAAGGTGCCTCCTTCTGATTGTGTGGTGGGCGATGGGAAAATCGGATCGTGATCCTGCGGCTACGACCCGACAACCCATCTCGCTGATTCCCACTACCCAACCATCAACTGCCTTCTCTCCAACTGCGTGCTTTGCCAGCAGCCCAAATCTAGTCCGCAGCCAGGGCTGTGTCGGCTGCAGCTTCACGCGGTTTCTTCATCAATTCAACGTCGAGGCAGAGAGACTGGAGCTCACGAATCAAGACGTTAAACGATTCGGGCACGCCCGGCTCGGCCGCAGCTTCGCCCTTTACGATCGCTTCGTAGATCTTGGCGCGACCATAGACGTCGTCCGATTTAGCGGTCAACAACTCCTGGAGAACGTAGGCCGCTCCATAAGCTTCCAGCGCCCATACCTCCATCTCGCCAAAACGCTGTCCGCCAAACTGGGCTTTGCCGCCCAGCGGCTGTTGGGTAATCAACGAGTAGGGTCCAATCGAGCGGGCATGGATCTTGTCATCCACAAGGTGCGACAGCTTGAGCATGTAGATGTAGCCTACCGTCACGGGCTGCTCGAAAGGCTGCCCCGTCATGCCGTCCATGAGCTTGACCTTCCCCGAGCTCGGCAAGTCCGCCTTTGATAAGAATTCCTTGATGTCATCCTCGCGAGCGCCGTCAAACACCGGGGTCGCGAAGTGCAAGCCGAGCGCCTTTGCCGCCCAGCCGAGGTGAGTCTCGAGAATCTGCCCGACATTCATGCGCGAGGGGACGCCGAGCGGGTTCAAGACGATTTCGACCGGAGTTCCGTCCGGCAGGTGAGGCATATCCTCGATCGGGACGATCCGGGCGATCACACCTTTGTTTCCGTGGCGCCCGGCCATCTTGTCGCCAACCGACAGCTTCCGCTTCATCGCGATGTAGACCTTGACCATCTTGATTACGCCCGGGGGAAGCTCGTCTCCCTTGCGAAGCTTGGCGATCTTTTCTTCGGTGATCTTCTCGAGCACGGCAATCTGCCGCGAGGTCATTTCCTCGATGTCGTCAATCCGCTCGTTGCGCCTGGGATCCTTGGTCTCGAGCTTCATGCGCTTGAGGTCACGGGCGCGAAGTTTTTCGATGATCTCGGCGGTGATTCCGGCACCAGCGGAAAGAAGTCGTTTGTTAGTCTTCTCGTCGTGCAGGTCAGCCGTCAGGGTCTGGCCGCCGATGACCGCCATCAGGCGTTTGGAGCGTTCATCGTTGAGGATCCGCTTCTCATCCTCGAGATTCCGATACAACGTCTCTATCTGCGATTCGAGGATCGACTTGGATCTCTCATCGAGTTCGGCACCCTTACGGGAAAAGACTTTGCAGTCCACCACCGTGCCCTCGATACCCGGCGGGCAGTAGAGCGAAGCATCCTTCACATCGCCGGCCTTTTCCCCGAAGATTGCCCGGAGGAGCTTCTCTTCCGGTGTGAGCTGGGTCTCGCCTTTCGGAGTGACCTTGCCGACCAGAATGTCTCCCGGCTTCACGGTGGCGCCAACACGGATCACGCCGCTCTCGTCGAGGTTCCGGAGAAACGACTCGGCGATGTTCGGGATGTCGCGCGTGACCTCTTCCGGCCCCAGCTTGGTGTCCCGAGCCTCGATCTCGAACTCTTCGATATGGATCGAGGTGTAATAGTCGTCACGAACGAGTCTCTCGCTGACGACGATCGCATCCTCGAAGTTGTAGCCCCGCCACGGCATGAAGGCGACGAGGATATTGCGGCCCAAAGCCAGCTCGCCCAGTTCCGTGCACGGACCATCAGCCAGCACATCGCCCTTTTTGACCTTCTGGCCGGCATAGACGATCGGCTTCTGGTTGATGCACGTATTCTGGTTCGATCGCTTGAATTTGACCAGCGGATAGATATCAGCGCCTACCTCGCGGGAGAGCTGTCCTTCGTGGGCGCCGCCCTCGACGCGGACGATAATGCGCTTCGAGTCGACTGAATCGACCACACCAGAGCGGCGGCACATGACGACCGCCCCCGAGTCACGGGCGGTGACTCCCTCCATTCCCGTCCCGACGAAGGGCGCCTCAGCGCGCAGCAAAGGAACAGCCTGCCGCTGCATGTTCGAACCCATCAGGGCGCGGTTGGCGTCATCGTTTTCAAGAAACGGAATCAGGCTGGCGGCAACCGACACGAGCTGCTTCGGGCTGACATCCATGAACTGGACCTCATCCCGGTGCTTCAGTACCGTGTTGCCTGCCTGACGGGCATTCACCAATTCCCGGGTGATTTGGCTCCCGTCCATTGGAACGTTAGCCTGGGCGATAGTGTATTTGTCCTCTTCCCACGCCGAGAGGTACTCACAGTGAGCCTCGAACTCGGCGGGCTGCTTGCCTTGGGGAAGACTGGCGTTGATCTTGTCGACCTCTTCTCGACCGATGATGTCGCCGACCCTGAGCTTGGTATCCCCCGGGTTAATGATCCGAACTTCGTGGATCACCGCTGTGTCCTTTACCTTGCGGTAAGGGCTTTCGATGAATCCGTATTCATTGATCCGGGCGAAACACGACAAGGATGAGATCAAGCCGATATTGGGACCTTCTGGCGTTTCAATGGGGCAAATGCGCCCATAGTGCGTGGCGTGCACGTCGCGGACCTCGAAGCCCGCGCGCTCGCGCGACAAACCTCCAGGTCCCAGAGCGGACAGGCGGCGTTTGTGAGTGATCTCCGACAGCGGAT
>CAYLSS010000815.1:0-2918 GCA_964385765.1 uncultured Solibacteraceae bacterium | reverse complement strand
GACCACGTCTGCCGCTTCGGCGGTGATGTCGCTGGCGCCCGATACGGCCACGCCGACGTGGGCGGTCGCGAGCGCCGGAGCGTCGTTGACCCCGTCGCCGACCATGAGCACCTGCTTGCCCTGCGAGGTAAGCTGGCGAACCTTTTCGACTTTCTGCTCGGGCAGCAGCTCGGCCTCTACGTTCGGTATCCGGACCTCGCGGGCGATGGCCTCCGCCGCCCTCCGCCGGTCCCCGGTGAGGATCACCTGATACGCGATCTCGAGGTGCTCCAGATCGTGCACTGCCTTCTTGATGCCCGCGCGGACCCGGTCGCGCAGCAGAATGGCGCCCACCAGGCGCTGATCTTCGGCCACCAGCACCGCGGTTGCGCCCAGCTCATCCGCCTCGCTCAGCAGCCCGTTGTCGGGGCGGATTCCGTTCTGCTCGAGGAACGCCGCGCTCCCGGCCCGTAAGACCCGGCCGTCCAGCGTACACTCGGCTCCCCGCCCGGGCAGGATCCGCGCATCATCCGGCACCGGGATATCGATTTCGCGCCGGCGCGCCTCATCCACGATCACCCGGGCCAGCATGTGGTCCGAGCCCCGCTCGGCCGCCGCGGCCAGACGCAGCACGTCATCCTCGGAGCCATCCACGCTGATCACGCGGAGAATCTCGAATCTGCCCTCGGTGATCGTGCCGGTCTTGTCGAAGACCACCGCGCTGGTTTTCGATACCAGTTGAAGCACACTGCCGCCGCGGACCAGAATGCCTCGCCGGGCAAGCCCGCCGATTGCCGCCACCATCGCTGTCGGCGTCGCCAGAATGAGCGCGCAAGGACATCCGATGATCAGGACCGCGACCGTGCGGAGCCAGTCGCCCGTGAAGTAGAAGGTCCCGGCCGCCGCCAGCAGCAAGGTCGGCACGAAGTACTTCGCATACCGGTCGGCCAGCCGCTCGACCGGCGCCTTGCGGTTCTTGGCTTCCTCCACCAGCCGGATGACTCGCGCCAGAGTCGTGTCCTCGCCGGAACGGGTCACGCGCACCCGCAGCAGACCGTGTCCGTTCAAGGTTCCCGAGAAGACTTCCGCACCGGGCTCCTTGTCAGCCGGGAGGCTCTCGCCGGTGATGGTGGCCTCGTTGATCGCCGAGTTGCCTCGCTCAATGATGCCATCGGCCGGGATGCGCTCCCCCGCGCGAACCTCGATCAGGTCGCCCTCGAGCAGCGCCCCTGCATCGACCTCCACTTCCTCGCCGTCGCGAATCAGCCGGGCTTTCCGCGGCATCTGCTCCACGAATCGCGTAATCGCCCGGGACGTACGCCGGGCGGCGTAGCCCTCCAGGCCTTCGCCGACCAGCATGATGAACATCGCCTCGGCCGCGGCCAGGTACTCGCCCACGGCCAGTGCCGCCACCACCGCGATGCAAATGGCCAGATCGGCGGTGATTTTGCGTTCGAGCAGTCCGGAGATTGCGTTGTAGAAGGTTCGGTAACCGGCGATCACCGCCAGGATCGCGGCGGTGTCGATGTTGAAGACTGTCTTCCAGACGTCCAGGAGGTTCAGCAGCAGCAGAACGCCGACAACGGCCGTGAAGCCGAAATAGCGCAGCTTTTCCGCCCGGTCATCTGGGAGGTGCGCCGAAAACTCCAAGTGATGCTGGTGCATACCGTCCGTGAACGATTCCCATTATGAAGGACAACCAAGGCTCGCACAAAGCGCGCCCGCCGAGTTCGACCGCGTGCGGACCAGTGCTGGCGGCTGTAGGATGTACCCGAGGAGAATGATCCGATGGTTTCCCGCTGTTTGCACGTCGCCTCGTGCCTGATCTTCCTGGCGGCCGCCCTCGCCGCCCAACCCATCCGCCTTCACCCCGACAATCCCCATTATTACGAACTCGAGGGCCGGCCGTATCTCGTCGTCACATCGGCCGAGCACTATGGCATGCTGCTCAATGGCGATTTCGATTACCGGAACTACCTCGACACCATGCAGCGGGACGGCATGCGCCTGACTCGGTTCTTCACCGGCTTGTACCGGGAATCGCCCGAATCATTCAACATCTCCCGCAACACCCTGGCCCCGCTCCCGGAGAGCTTCATCACGCCGTATATGCGCTCCAGCGAGAGCGGCGCCCTCGACGGACTGAACAAGTGGGACCTTGATCGCTGGAACCCCGAATACTGGAAACGGCTGAAGGACATTGTCTCCTACGCCGCCGGGCATGACGTTGTCATTCAGGTGACTCTCTTCTGCACCTACTACCGCGACTTCATGTGGGAAGCGAGCCCACTTCATTCGAGCAACAACGTGAATGGAACACCCGACGTTCCCCGTACCGAGGTGCTGACGATGTCGCACCCCTCGCTCGTGAGCCGCCAGGAAGCCTTTGTCCAAAAAATCGTCTCCGAGCTCAACGGCTTCGATAATCTGCTCTGGGAGATCTGCAACGAGCCCTACTTTTACGGGGTCACGCTCGAATGGCAGCTCCACATTGCCCGATTGATCCGCCACACCGAAGCCGGGCTGAAGAAGAAGCACCTGATCGCCCGCAATGTGGCCAACCACCAGGAGATCGTGACGGATCCATCGCCCGATGTCGACGTGCTCCACTTCCATTACGCTCGTCCGCCTGTCGCCGTGGCGCAGAACTACGGGCTCTCACGCTTGATCGGCTTCGACGAAACCGGTTTTGACGGCACGCAGAACCATCCTTATCGGATACAGGCATGGGACTTCATCCTTGCCGGCGGGGGGCACTACAACCATCTCGACTACTCGTTCACCGTTGGTCACGAGGGCGGCACATTCGCCTTTCCCAAGACACAACCAGGCGGCGGAGGCCCGGAATTGCGGAGATCACTCAAGGCTCTCATCGAGTTCATGGAGCGCTTCGACTTCATTGAGATGGAGCCCGCCGATGAACTGATACTCGACGGGAT
>CAYLSS010000814.1:0-2919 GCA_964385765.1 uncultured Solibacteraceae bacterium | reverse complement strand
TGCATCGCGGCGCGGGTGCGGCAGTCCCCGGCCCGAAGACGCCCGGGACGTGTATCAGGAAGCGTTCCTCAGGGTTTACCGCAACCTGCACAACTTCCGGTTTGATTGCAGTTTTCACACCTGGCTGTATCGGATCGTGACAAATCTATGCCTCGACCATCTAAGAAAGCGGAAGGTTCGGCGAGAGGATTCAGCGACGGCGGATCCCGAAGACGGCCCGATAGACCGGATGGACAGTCTACCGGAACGCCGGGCGGCGAGCGATCCACAACGAGCCGTGCTCAGCGCGGAAATCGGAACGCGGATACAGGGTGTGCTCGCCGGTCTCACTCCGCGCGAGCGAATGGTCTTTGAACTCAGGCACTTTCAGGGGATGCGCCTGAGGGCGATTGGTGAGGTCTTGGGTACGACCGAAGAGGCGGCCAAGAACTGCCTCTTTCGAGCGACGCAGAAATTGCGCACAGCCTTGGGAGATTTGGTATGACGTGCGATTCAGTGAGCAAGCAACTGCCGCTGTACCTCTATGGCGAACTCACGTTCGATCAAGAGGAGGCGGTCGCGGAGCACCTGGACGAATGCCTGGCTTGCACCAGGGAGTTGGAGCGCCAGAAGCGGTTGCTGGCGGCGGTAGACAGCGCGGAGGTCGTGCCTCCGGCCGGGTTGCTGGAGCAATGCCGCCTCGAATTGCCGGGAACGCTTCGGCACTCCGTCGCTGTGCCCTCGAACCGGAGCCGGCTGAGTTGGGTGCGGGCGGTTTTCACCGGACGACAGGCAATGATGGCGGGCTGGCTGCGTCCGGCGGGTGCGGTGGCGTTGGTGGCCATTGGTTTCTTTGCGGCGCGGATTACCGGCGGTAATCCGGATGCGATCGATCTCTCGATGGGGGGCATGTCCTTCAGCGAGGAGCCGGTGGCAACTCAGGTGCGCATGGTGGAGACAACCGGAGGCGGGAATGTACAGATCGTGGTGGAAGAGACCCGGCAGCGGGTTCTCTCGGGAAGCGTTGAGGACGAACGGATCAGCGGGCTGCTGCTGGCAGCCGTACGCAATCCGGCGGATCCGGGCGTGCGGGCCGAGTCGCTGGATATGCTGAAAAGCCGAAGAACCTGCGAGGAGGTCAAACAGGCGCTGCTGTACGCCCTCGAGCACGATCCCAATGACGGTGTCCGGCTGAAGGCGCTCGAAGGCCTGCGCGCCTATGCTGGTGATCCAGAGAGCCGGCGTGCCCTGTCGCGAGTGCTGCTTCATGACGACAACCCAGGCATCCGGACTGCTGCAATCGATTTGCTGGTACGGACCGACGATGTAGACGTAGTCGAGACTCTGCAGAAGTTGCTGCGCCAGGAAGAGAACAACTACTTGCGTCTTCGAAGCCAGCAGGCTCTCGAAAAAATGAACGCATCCATCGAGACGTTTTGAGGTTTTCCCGTATGAGAACCGTGCTCGGCCTGCCGCTGCTGTGCTTTTCGCTGAGCCTGTGGGGACAGGCTCAAATCAGTCAGGAGAACGACTATTGGGTGCAGACATCGGAGGCCTCGGTCAGCAGCGCGGGCGTCGAAGTGCTGGTCGTGAAGAGCTGGGGAGACGTGTTCTTTGAGGGAACGAATGCCGAGCGGATCGACTATTCGCTGAAAACGAAGGTGCGCGCCTACTCCCGGGACGAGGCGGCCCGGCTCATGGTCGGGGTCAGAAGTCACGCTAAACGGGAAGCCAACGGATTGTACTTGCAATTTGACTGCGAGGAGCCGGATCGAGTGATGCCGGTCCTTCGAGTCACCGCGCCGAGGCGGTTGGTAAAGTCGTATCTGAAGACGCGAGCCGGCCTGATTTCGGCAAGCAACCTGGAAGGCAAGCTGGTGGCGGAGTCGGGCGGCGGGCGCATCACGGCTGATCGGATTGAAGGAGGCGTGCATGCCGAGACGATTGGCGGCGAGATCCGCCTGGGCCGGGTGAACGGTAGCGTCCGGTGCGTATCGGGCGCCGGTAACATCTACGTGGAATACGTGGGTGGCGAGGAGGCCTGGCTCGATACGGTCGGGGGCGAGATCTATGTGGCCGAAACCGCTGGAAATGTCCATCTGTCAAATGGCGGCGGCAACATCTTTGTCCGGAAAGCCGGTGGATCTGTGGTGGCGCACACCGCGGAAGGCCTGATCGAAGTGGTGCAGGCGGCAGGACATGTGTACGCGGATACGGCCAGCGGATCGATCAAGATCCACTCAGCACGCGGCGCGAAATGCGAGTCGGGCGGCGGCGCCATCAAGGTGAAAGAAGTTTCCGGCCCGATCCACGTTTCCACGGCGTCGGGGAACATCATCGTAGCAATTCCTCATGATGCGGTATTCGAGAACTCGTTTCTTGATACTGGACTTGGTGACATCGCGGTCTATTTACCGTCCAATCTGGCAGTGACCGTCAAGGCCCGGAACACGCGAGGCGGCGCAGAGGGACGAATCGTCTCCGAGTTTGAGGAGATCAAGGTTCAACCGAACGACCGTGTGCCCTATGAAGCGGTCACCGCGCACGGTGATTTACATGGCGGAGGTCCAGTGTTGAAGGTATCGGCCGCAGCGGGCACCATCTATTTTAAGCGGCGGTAAGTCGTGGCAAGCCGGGCTTACCGCGTATCCGCCAAAGGGTCAGCTTGATTGAGGACAGACGCATGAATTCTTCGGCGACCATATTGAGTTGGGGTCATTCTGTCCTGTCAGTTGTGACGTTGGCGCTGTTGTTGAGTCCGGCGCCGGGTTCGGCCGCGCAGTCCTCAACGGAAGAGCGCGCCAAGAAGGTCGGCGGACAGGCTGAAATCCACCTATTCGACCCTGTGCGGCAGAGCTTCCTCGGGGTGAATATCTGGGAAGTGAACGCTCACGTGGCCAAGAAAGAGAATCTCGCGGTGGAAAGCGGGATTCTAATCAC
>CAYLSS010000813.1:0-2923 GCA_964385765.1 uncultured Solibacteraceae bacterium | reverse complement strand
GGTCTCCATGCCCCAGGCTTCGGGCCGGAAGCGCAGAGCTTCCTGTTCCTGCTCGAGCTTCTCGCTGGACAGGCTGTAGGGTTCCATCTCGGTAGCCCGCGCGGGATGGTCCTTTCGTAGCGGATATCCCTGCCAGGTGGGAGGCATCAGCAGCCGCTCGAGGTGGGGATGGCCTTTGAAGCGAATACCGAACATGTCCCAGGCTTCCCGTTCGTACCAGTTGGCGGCGGGCCAGAGATCGGTGATGGTGGGCAGGCTGCTGCCGTCGGAAAGCGGGGTTTTGAGACGGAAGTACTCGTTCCGGCCGAAAGAGAGAAGGTGGTAGACAACGGTGAGATCCGCATGTGGCTGCCCGTCGCGATGGACGCGCTGCCGCTCGTCGATAGCTGTCAGGTCATAGAGCATCCGATAGGGTTGATCGACTCCGGACTTAAGGAAGCGCAGCGCCTGACTGACAGCGCCCGGCTCGACCCAGAGCGTGGGGATACTGTCCTGCGTGGGCTGTTGGACAAGCGCTGTTTCGCCGAGATGTTCCCGCAGTTCCTGAACGATGCTCATATCAGACGTGATCGGGCTGGCGCAGTGTAATCAAGCGCTGCCGTTCATCCCGCTTGGAGTCCTTGACGGCGGGCCTCGGACCCCGGGTCACCTCCTGGTTTCCCAACACCCAACTGAGGGGGCGCTGCTCCGCGCCTACCGCCTCACGGAGCAAGAGCAGCCCTTCCATCAGCGAGTCCGGACGCGGCGGGCATCCGGGGACGTAAACGTCCACCGGAAGAAATTTGTCGACTCCCTGGACGACGCTGTAGATGTCGTACATGCCGCCCGAATTCGCGCAAGAGCCCATCGAGATGACCCACCGCGGCTCCATCATTTGCTCGTAGAGACGTTGGATGATGGGCGCCATCTTGCGAAATACAGTGCCGGCGATCACCATCACGTCGGCCTCGCGGGGTGTTCCACGGATCACCTCTGCCCCAAAACGAGCGATATCCCATTTGCTGGTAAGGCTTGTTGCCATCTCGACATAGCAGCAGGAGAGGCCGAAGTTGAAAGGCCACATCGAATTCTTACGCCCCCAAGCCAGCAGATCCTCGAGCCGGGACAGGATCAGACTGCGCCGTACGCGATCAGTCACCTCCCCGGCGCCTGGCTGCATCAATTCGTTCTGTTCACCTGGTCGATCGGGTTTCGTTATCCACCATTTCATCCGTCAGTCAACCTCCCGGCGCTGCTTCGCACCCCAGTCCAGCGCTCCCACGCGCCATTCGTACACGAGAACGGCCAGCAGGATTCCGACAAATACCGCCATCCCCCAAAAGCCGTGCCATCCAAGATCCTTGCCTGCCACCGCCCATGCGAACAGATAGACCGCTTCGAGATCGAAGATCACGAACAGCAGGCCCACTAGGTAGTAGTTCACCGAAATGCGTACGCGCGCCGAGCCATGAGAGACGATGCCTGATTCGTAAGGCGAGTCGGTGCTCGGATCCTTGTGGTGTTGCCCCAAAAAATACGAGAGCAGAAGTGTGACGGCAATCAGGAGGATGACCGCGGCGAAGTAAAGCGCAAGTAGCCAGAATTCCATACCGTTGATACACGTGTCGCGTTTTGCTATCCAGTAGACCGTCAAATGGAGGAAACGTTCCACAGGAAAATTGTACGATGTATGCGGATTGTGTCCACGGCGAGAACCGATCCTGTAACGCTTCCACTCCGCACCGCGTCCCGGCTGGGTACTTCAGAACGATGTTTACATACAGCAAGGCGGAACCAGCGCGGGGCTGGTTTTCCGATTCTGAGCAGCCGCGCCGTGCGAACTATTGGCCGAGCCGCTCAAAGTCGGCTGAGCGGCCATATCGGTGAAACACCGCGGTCCTCCACGGGTCAACACAGCGGACGATCGCCGCATGGGCAAACGATACGAGACTGTGGATCACACAGCGGATGTCGGTTTTCGAGCTTGGGGTGAATCTGAATCCCAGCTATTCGAGAATGCAGCGCACGCCATGACGGCGATGGCGATTGAAGCCCCGAACGTTAGATCCATCAAGGAAGTACCGTTTGAAACTTCAGGGGAGGATTACGAGGCGCTTCTGGTCGACTGGCTGAATGAAGTGTTGTTCTTGTTCGATGTCGGCGAGATCACCCCGGCTGGCTTCGCCATCGACGAATTGACGAACCAGAAACTGCGGGCGCGCATTCAGGGCGAATCACGAGATTCATCCCGCCATTCCTGGAAAGTCATTGTCAAAGCGGTGACTTTCCACAACATTGAAGTGAAGAAGCATGATGATCGGTGGGAAGCGAGGGTGTTCCTGGACGTATGAAGTTAGCCCAACAGCTCCTACAGGTGGACGAATACCGGTGGCGCATTCCGCGGCAGGAGGCGATCGGGATGCGCACCGATGTGCTGATATTCGCAACGAAGCCGCTCATTGATCAGATCGCGAAGGACGAGTCTTTGCAACAGGCGGCCAATGTGGCCGCTTTGCCTGGCATCGTCGGGTCGAGTCTTGCGATGCCGGACATTCATCAGGGATACGGTTTTCCGATTGGCGGGGTGGCGGCTACCGATGTCTCCGACGGAGTGATCTCGCCCGGCGGGGTAGGCTTTGACATTAACTGTGGCGTTCGCCTGCTGCGGGTCGGTCTGGAGCGCTGCGATATAAAGGACCGGCTGCCGGAACTCGTCAATCAGATATTCCGCGATGTCCCGTGTGGAACCGGCCGATCGGGGGAGATTCACTTTACCGAGAGCGAACTTGACGAGGTTTTGGCAAGAGGGGCGCGATGGATGGTGGAGAACGGCTACGGGATCGCGCATGATGCAGATCATGCCGAGGCCGGCGGCGCGCTCGAGGATCCTGCCATCGATAAGGTTTCGGCCAAGGCGAAGAGACGCGGACGGCCGCAGATCGGC
>CAYLSS010000812.1:0-2929 GCA_964385765.1 uncultured Solibacteraceae bacterium | reverse complement strand
CATGCGGCTCCTTCTCGTGATCCTCATCGCGACTGTATTCTGTGTGCTCCCGCTGGCCGCCGCCGGAGAGTTGTCCGGGCGGCGCGCCCCCGGATTTGCTCTGCCCGACGAGAATATGCAGTTTTACGATCTGGCGGACTACAGGGGCAAGGTAGTGTTGCTCGAGATCATGCTGAGCAATTGTCCCAATTGCCAGAAACTGGCGGGAACTCTTCAGCAGGTAAAAGAGAAATACGGTGACCGAATCGCGGTTTTGTCCGTTGTGAACCCGCCGGACAACCGGGAAGCGGTAATCAAGTTCAAGAAAGAGTACGGAGCGGCGGGTCCGATACTGTTCGATTGCGGTCAGATGGTGGGCTCCTACCTCCTGCCGAATCCGCAGCGCCCGCGAATCCACGTGCCACATCTTTTCTTGATTGACGCCGATGGAATGATCCGCAATGATTTCGATCACACGAGCACCGAGATCTTCACGGGCGAGGGACTCGAGGAGGAGATCGACCGACTGATTGCCGAGTAGCCGATCCGGCGACAGTCGTCGCCGGATCCCAATTCATCAAACCCACATTGATTGCCAGGGAGGTCCAATGCCGAGCGACACGCTGACCATTACCGATAATCGCACCGGGAATACTTACGAAGTTCCAATCGAACACGACACGATCCGCGCCATGGATCTGCGCCAGATCAAGGTGAAGGAAGAAGATTTCGGGATGATGACCTATGATCCCGCATACGTCAACACCGCATCGTGCAAGAGCACGATCACGTTTATCGATGGCGCCAAGGGGATCCTCGAGTATCGGGGATACCCGATCGAGCAACTGGCCGAGAAGGCTGACTTTCTCGAGACGGCCTTCCTCATCGTCAATGGCGAACTGCCCACTCGTTCCGAGTTGGACGACTGGACGGAAAAGATTCGTGAGCATACGTTCCTGCACGAAAACATCAAGAAGTTCATCGACGGATTCCGGTACGATGCGCATGCGATGGGGATGTTCGTCAGCACCGTGGCCGCGCTTTCGACCTTTTATCCGGAATCGAAGGATGTTTACAGCGAGGAAGTTCGGCGGCGGAACATGCTCCGGCTGATTGCGAAGGTACCGCTGGTGGCCGCCTTCGCGTACCGCCACGCGCAAGGACTGCCGTATGTCTATCCGGACAGCGACCTGTCCTACTCCGGGAACTTCCTGCGCGCGCTTTTCATGCGGCACGAGGCGCACTACAAGCCGGATCCCGTGCTCGAGCGGGCAATTGACGTACTGTTCATTCTCCACCTCGATCACGAGCAGAACTGCTCGACCAGCACGATGCGGCTCATCGGCAGCTCTCAGTGCGATCCGTTTTGCTCGCTGGCCGGCGCGGCCGCGGCGTTGTACGGACCGCTTCATGGAGGCGCGAATGAGAAGGTTCTCCGCATGCTCAACGAGATCGGTCATGTGGACAACATCTCCGCCTACATCGAACGGTGCAAGAAGGGCGAGGTTCGCTTGATGGGCTTTGGACACCGGGTTTACAAGAACTACGATCCACGCGCCAAGATCATCAAGAAGACGGCGGACGAGGTGTTTGAAGTCACCGGGCGGAACCGGCTGCTCGATATCGCCATCGAACTCGAGCGGATTGCGCTCGAGGACGACTATTTTGTCAAGCGCAAGCTTTATCCGAACGTTGATTTCTATAGCGGGATCATCTATCAGGCAATCGGATTCCCGGTCGAGATGTTCCCGGTGCTATTCGCGATACCGCGGACAGTGGGGTGGCTGTCGCAGTGGGAAGAGATGCTGCTTGACAAGGAGCAGAAGATCGGCCGGCCGCGCCAGGTTTATCTGGGCGAGCGACAGCGGGATTTCGTGCCGATGGACCAGCGGGGATAGTCATCAAGCAAACGGTACGGTGAAACGGGCGCGCGAATCCGGCGGTTCGCGCGCCCGTTGACAATCTCCAAGAAGGCCCCACTATCACTGGTAGTCTTTAGGTATGCGCGTGGCGGTTGTTGTGTTCCTCCTGTTGACCTCCCTGGCACAGGCGGAGGAGATCAACAGTGCTGTACGCGCCGGGGACATCCTCAAGGTCGAATCGCTGCTGGATGCCGGAGCGTCGGCGAACGTCCGGGACAATCTGGGCGGGACGCCGCTTCATGACGCCGCGTGGAGCGGAAACGAGGCAATGGTGAAGCTGCTTCTCCACCACCAAGCGGACCCGAACGCGCGGCATAGCGAGGGCGGGTCGACGCCGCTGCACTATGCCGTCATCACCGGAAACGCGGGGGTGGTGCAAACGCTGCTCGAGGGCGGCGCTGATCTGGGCGTCCGCACAGACGCTGGCTCCAGTGCTCTGCACCTCGCCGCGAGCCGCGGGTATGGTCCGATTGTCGAGTTGCTGCTTGAGCGCGGGCACGAGATCGATCCTCGAGATCGCAGGTGGCTGACCCCGCTGGGCGAGGCGTGCTGGAAAGGGCACTCCGAGGTCGTCCGCCTGCTTCTTGAGAAGGGCGCGACCCTGTCGCCCGAAGGCCGGAGCCCGCTCCATCTGGCGGCGGCGAAAGGTCGCGCCGAGGTGGTGCAACTTTTGTTGGACGAGGGGGCGGATGCGGGGGCGCCGAACGCCGACGGCGAAACGGCACTCGATCTCGCCCTGCGTTTCCGTCACGCCAAGACGGCGCGGGTCCTTTTGGAGAGTGGGGCCAAGCCAAAGGACGGGGTGCGCAATCCGTTGCGGGAGGCCGTGCTGCGCGGGCAGACGGACATTGTAAAGCTGCTGATCGAAAACGGCGCCGCGGCCGACGATACGGTCCGGGCCGACGGATCCACGCTTCTCCACGAGGCCGCGCTGAAGGGTCATGCGGAGATTGTGAGGCTTCTGCTGGAGCGCGGGGCAGACCCGAACGCGCGGAACAAGGCGGGAGCAACGCCTTTGCACGATGCCG
>CAYLSS010000811.1:0-2929 GCA_964385765.1 uncultured Solibacteraceae bacterium | reverse complement strand
AATCGGCCTGGGCTAGTTGATTCTTAAGGTGGCCGGACTCGCCCAGCAGCCGCAACACCGTCTTGCGAGCTGTCTCGATCTCCTGCTGCTGCCGGCCGAGCTCATCCTGCGCCGCCTGTCTCTCCTCCTGCTTCGCCTTGAGCGTTTCCGTCGCCTGGCGGGTTTGTTCCTCGAGTTCCGCCAGCCCCTGGCTGTGCGCCACCAGTTGCTCCTCGAGATCCACCGCCCGCCGATCAAGCGACTTCGTCTCGGTTTCGCCTTGCGTCAGCCGGAGTTCGATGTCCTGGATCTGGCGAGTCTGACTCTCGATTCGGCCGCGCGTGCGCTCCCCCTGCAGCCGCAACTCGCTCACCCGCCGGCGTGTTTCGGTCAGCTCGCTCTCCAGCGCGTAGGCCTTGTTTCTGGCCGCCGTCTGCTCCCGTTCCTTCTCGCCGACCGACGAATTCAGCTCTTCGAAAACCTTGGCCGCTTCCTGCAGCTCTTCAGCCGTCCGATTCGTTTCGCGCTCCAGCAGCCGGAAACGTCCCGCCAGCGTGCGCCGGAGCTGGACCACAAGATCGGCGTGGAGGCGCTTGTATCTCTCTGCTTTCTTCGCCTGCCGGTTCAGCGAACTCACCTGCCGGCCCACTTCCTCCAGAATGTCGAAGACCCGCGAGAGGTTCTGCCGGGCGCCTTCCAACCGCGCTTCGGCGAGCCTTCTCTTGGCTTTGAAGCGACTGATGCCCGCCGCCTCCTCGATCACCGCCCGGCGATCATGCGGCCTCGAGCTCAGGATCTGCCCGATGCGTCCCTGCTCGATGATGGCGTAGGATTCCGGACCCAGCCCGGTCCCCATGAATAGCTCCTGTATGTCGCGGAGCCGCGCCAGCTTCCCATCCACCAGGTACTCGCTCTCGCCGGAGCGGAACAGCCGGCGCGTGATGGTGATCTCGCGCGGCTTCTGCTTCCCGTGACCGTTCGCGCCGTTCTCGCCCTGCCCGTTCGTTCCGTTCCCGTTGATCTTGTTGAGGTGTTCGAGGTGGTAGGTGGGATCCACCAGCGTCATGGTCACCGCGGCCATGCCCACCGGCTTTCGAGTCGAGGTCCCGGCGAAGATGACGTCCTGCATGCGGCTGCCGCGCAGGCTCTTGGCCGACTGCTCGCCCAGCACCCAGCTAATGGCGTCACTCAGATTTGACTTGCCGCATCCATTAGGTCCCACGATGGCCGCTATGCCGGCGCCATTGAACCGCATTTCCGTGCGGTCACTGAATGACTTGAACCCCTGGAGTTCGATGCGCTTCAGTTTCAGCAACTAGCGTTACCTCTTATCTCCGATTAGTAGTGCTTACCGCTGCAACAATGCCTGCGCCCAGGTTGAGCGCCCGCTTTTGATCTCGGGGGTGCTTTCATCCTATCGCTGTTTGGGGATCCTGTAAAGGAAAAAGACCACATGCAAGAGTATGCCATCGATATAGACCACAACATATAGTACGGCGTCTTCCGCCCTCGCCACTCTTCGACCAGTTATGTTGTGGTCGGCCCTCCCTCCTTTCTATCCTATTAATGTAACACATTAGATGAAAATTTATATGTATATGATATCACGATAGATTACTGCTATCAGTATCAGGCGCGGAAGTCTGGAATCTGAACCATCCTTCCGCCGCGCATGGCCGATTCGTGCGCGCAGATTCCCGCCATCGTCCAGTTGACGGACTCGTAAACATTCGGGAACGGGTCGCGCCCTTCGACGATGCTCATAGCGAACTCGTGCGCGAGGTGGGGGTGGGAGCCGCCGTGGCCGCTGCCCTGGATGAAAGACAGGTGCTGGTGCTCATCGGCGTCGTAGACGCCCTTGGTTGTATACCGGCGGACCGGCTCCGGCAGCAGGTGCGCATAGTCCGGGACCGTGGTTCGCTCGACGGACTCGCCGCCCGTGTGCAGCACCGGCTCGTCGCCCTCTACCCGCTGCCACTCGAAGGAAAGCTTCTCGCCGTAAACGTCGAAGCTCTCCGTGTACTGGCGGGCCGCCCCGAACAGGAACCGCGTGACCTCAAAGCCGACGTCCTGATTCCGAATCCGGAACTGCGCCGACTCGAACGAGAAGGGCGAGCCGTACTTTTCGATCAGATGCTCGGCAATCCGCCCCGACCCCAGGCACGTGACCGACTCCGCCTCGCCGCGGACAATCGCCAGGCACGGGCTGACGCAGTGCGTCGCATAGTGCATCGGCGGCAGTCCCTCCCAGTAGGACGGCCATCCTTCCATGTTCTGCAGGTGCGAGCCGCGGAGGAACTGGATCCGTCCCAGCCGTCCGGCGTCGCGCAACCCGCGCACGTAGAGAAACTCGCGCGAGTAGACGACGGTTTCCGCCATCGTGTAGTTCTTCCCGGCACGCTCGGCCGCCCGCACAATCCGCTCGCACTCGCTCACCGTCGTCGCCGCCGGCACCGTACACGCCACGTGCTTGCCCGCCTCGAGCGCCGCGATGCTCTGCGGCGCATGCAAGTGAATCGGACTGTTGATATGGACCGCATCCACCGCTGGATCGGCAATCAGATCCTCGAACCGCGAGTAGCGTTTCGGGATGCCGAAGTGGTCGGCAATCTGGTTCATCTTGTCTTCGCTCCGCTGGCAGACCGCGTACATGTTGGTATTCGGATGCGCCTGGTAAATCGGAATGAACTCGGCTCCAAAGCCCAGTCCCACGATGGCCATGTTCAATTTCTTGTCGTTCATCTCGCCTCCCGGACTCGGGCTTCATTGTATAGCCGCCGAGGGTGTCGATGGAATGGGAAATCCCGGAACAGACCTTTCTTTCGAGAGGATGCAACCGGTGGCTCATATCCCAGGCAACCCGCCCGGACCGCTGGACTCCTGCCAGGCAATGGTAAATTCCTGAAACAAATTCGTTTATCGGCAGCAGCGTCGCGTGCACGCCTCTGTA
>CAYLSS010000810.1:0-2934 GCA_964385765.1 uncultured Solibacteraceae bacterium | reverse complement strand
GAGCTCCGGCACGACGTTCAGCGGCCCGCCTCCCTCGATCAGTCCGGCGTTGACCGTGATTCCGCGCTCCAGGTCCGAGAAGGCGGCGGTTTTCTGTACCTGTCGGGCAAGTTCCACGATGGCGTTGGCGCCGGCTGCGAAGTCGAGACCCGAGTGCGCCGCCTTTCCATGGACGGTCACCGTATATTCGCCGACTCCCTTCCGAGCCGTCTTGAGCTTTCCATCCAAACCGTGGCTGGGCTCGAGCACCAGGACGACGTCGCTTCTTCCGGCCTCTTGCTCGGTCACCGCCCGCGAAGACCGGCTTCCAGTTTCCTCGTCGACCACCAGCAGCATTGAAACCCGCCGCCGCACCGGGATCTCGAGTTCGCGCAGGATCCGGATCGCAGAAATGAAAAAGGCGATGCCCGATTTCATGTCGAAAACTCCGGGTCCCCATAGCCGTCCCTGCCGTTGCCGGAATGGCATTCTGGCCAGGGTCCCCGCCGGCCAAACCGTGTCCATGTGGCCAAGCGCCAGCAGACGGCCTCTCTTTGGACGTCCGGGCAACTGAAAATCGATCAGCAGTTGTCCGCCCCGCAGACGGCGCACCTTGGAAATGCCGGCAACTTCCTCGGCGATGAGCTTCGCCATCCGCTCGATGGCGTCGAGGTCGCCGCTGGGCGATTCACACTCCACCATCCGCCTGATGAAGCCGATCACGGCTGCTCGTCGCCGTTTGGCCTGGGAAAGGATTGGTTCCATGCCTTGCTATAATATCGGGATCTCATGGCCAAACTGGATATTCTTGATATTCAGAGGATTCTTCCACATCGCTTCCCTTTTCTCCTGGTGGATCGCATTGAAGAAATGGATGACGACCGAATTGTCGGGATCAAGAATGTGACCATAAACGAACCGTTTTTCGCCGGCCACTTCCCGGACTATCCGGTGATGCCCGGCGTGCTGATCGTGGAGGCGATGGCGCAGGTAGCGGGAGTCCTGGCGTTGAGCAAACTGGGGGGCGAAAACCGAGCTGTTCTGCTGGCCATGATCGATTCCGCCAAGTTCCGGCGTCCGGTGGTCCCCGGCGACCGGTTGCGGATCGAGATGAAGGTGGACCGCCTCAAGTCGTCGATCGCGAAGATGAGCGGGACGGCCACGGTGGACGGCAGCGTGGCCGCCGAGGTCGCGGTGATGTGCAAGCTTGGCCCCAAGCCGGACTCGGAGAAACCGGGTAGCTGAGCGCGATGCCGATCCATCCCACGGCGATTGTCGATTTCGCCGCTCGAGTTGACGAATCCGCCGTGATCGGCCCCTATGTGGTTATCGGCCCGGAGGTCCACATCGGCCCCCGCACGCGGCTGATGGCGAACATCTTTATCGAAGGTCCCACCTGGATCGGCGCCGACAACATCTTCTACCCGTACTCGACCATTGGCGTCGCCTCGCAGGATTTGAAGTACAAGGGCGAGCGGGCTGAAACGCGCATCGGGGACCGGAACAAGATTCGCGAATTCATCACCATTCATCGAGGCACCCAGGGCGGGGGCCTGGTCACGTCCATCGGCAGCGACAACCTGTTGATGGCCTATGTCCACGTCGCCCACGACGCGTGCATCGGCAGCCGTTGCATTCTGGGAAACGCGGTGACCATGGCCGGACACGTAACCATCGAAGACCACGTGATCATCGAGGCCTTTTCGGGAGTCCACCAGTTCTGCCGCATCGGCAGGCACTCCTTTGTGGGCGGCTACAGCGTCATCACCCAGGATGTGCTGCCGTACTCGCAGACCGTGACTCCGCGGGAGTCGCGTGTCTACGGCGCCAACAAGGTCGGGCTCAACCGCCGGGGATACTCCTCGGAGACCATCGATCAGCTCCAGAAAGCTTTTCGCCTGCTTACCCGCTCGCAGCTCAACACCTCGCAGGCGATCGAACGGATCCGCGAGGAGATCCCCGACTGCGAAGAGGTAAACGAGCTGATCGGATTCATCGAGTCTTCCGCGCGGGGCGTCATCAAGTGATCCGATGAGATACGGGCTGATTGCCGGCAGTGGCCGCTTCCCGATTCTGGCGCTGGAAACCGGGAGGGACATGGGCCACGAGATGGTGGCTATCGGCATCAAGGAAGAGGCTTCCGCGGAGATCGAGCCGGTCGCTTCGCGCTGTCACTGGATCTCGCTCGGCGAGCTGAGCAAACTCATCGACATCCTGCATCGCGAGGGGCTCGGCGAAGTGATCATGGCCGGCCAGGTCAAGCACGCGAAAATCTTCTCGAACATCCGGCCGGACTGGCGCCTGGTAAAGGTTCTCGCCTCGCTGAAATCCAAGAACACTGACTCGCTGATCGGCGGCGTCATCAAGGTCCTGGAGGACGAGGGTATCCGGCTAGTCGACTCGACACTCTTTTTGAAGCCTTTGCTGGCAGGGGAAGGTGTTATGACGCGGCGCAAGCCCTCCCGGGAGGAGAAGGCCGACGCCGACTACGGCCGCAGGATCGCCAACGCCCTCGCCGGCTTCGACGTCGGGCAGAGCGTGGTGATCAGCGACCGCGCCTGTGTTGCCCTCGAGGCTATGGAGGGGACTGACGCTGTCCTGCGGCGAGCCGCTTCGATCGTCAATGAACGCCCGCTCCGGCTCATCAAGGTTTCGCGCCGGCGGCGGCACCTGCTCTTCGATGTTCCCGTCGCGGGTCCGAAGACCATCGAAGTGATGCGCGAAACCGGCGCGACACTGCTCGCAGTCGACGCCGGACGAACGTTGTTCCTCGATCGACAGGAAATGCTGGCCGGAGCCGACGCGGCGGGAATCTCCGTGGTGGGTTACAGAGCCGACGACTGACCGCCGCGCCCGGCAACCTCCCGCTACTCGGACGCTTCCGTGATCCCGGTACCTGGCCGGCAGCCAGCCGATCCCGCCCCCAACGCCTGGACCAGCGCCAACAGTTCGGCC
>CAYLSS010000809.1:0-2935 GCA_964385765.1 uncultured Solibacteraceae bacterium | reverse complement strand
CCATTCCTCACCAAGAAAACGGATCCGGGTGGCCGCTCGCCGGATCGCATAGCCGGATTGAGAATCACCGATCCTGCGGGACCACGGAGGGGCTTGACTCCGGGCCTTCGAATCTGTCCTTCGCGTCTTCTACATCGCGCACCAACTGCTTGGTGATTCGATCGGCGACGTCCGCGCTAGCGCCGGTGAACTTGCCACCTTTGCTCTCCTGCACGGTCGACCAGATCACATCCCCGTTCGCGTCGACAATCCTGACTGCAGCCATGGCTTCATGCCGTCTCTCGACGATTCGCGATGCTTCATCCTCGCCAACCGAGGCGCTGCTGTAGAAGGCTCCCTTCGTGCTGGAACTGCTCGAGCTCGACGAGCCCAGCCGTAGCGTTCCCCGGGCCGTCACCCCGTCCCGCGTGTCGTGCTGATCGGTGAAGATCAGGTCTTCTGCCGAACCTCGCAGAAAGGCATCGGCGCGGTCGGGATTCTCGGTGAGCACGAAAAGCCCGGTGTTCTGCAGTTTGGCGATGATCATGTCGCGGATCTGCTCCGCGGTCTCGCCGCCGGTAAGCTTTTCCACGTGCACCCTGTGGATGGTCAGCAGGGGCGGCAGCCGGCCGTCCGCTTCATGGTCTTCGGCAAAGCAGAAGATCGGGAGTAAGAGTATCAACAGCCGGATCATACGCAACCTATCCTTTCCCCGCTCTCCGGGCCTGTTCGTCCTGATACTCGACGCGCAGATTGGCCTTGGCTTCCAGCGACACCAGCAACGAACGTATGTCGCTTTTTGAAACTCGAAACACCAGGGCCTGCTGGGCGCCTTGCTCGTCGAAAAAACCGATCGTGAGGAAGTGCTTTCGGCTCTTGCTCAGCGCGAGGACCGGCGAAATCAGCGCAGCCTCGAGCAGCCGCCGGCTCACTTTCTGCCCGTACTCCAAGAGGTTGATATTATCCCATGGAACCAGGTAGTGGACCTCGTCGGACTCATAGACCAAGAATCGGTCATTGACGGTAATCAGGCGGCCTTTCGGATCTTCCTCAAACTCGGCGACTGTTCCGCCGACATAGTGTACTTTGCCGCCCGGATCATCCGCCGGGGCCGATCCTGTCAGGATGAGCGCCCCCAGGATCAGATACAGGATTCGCATTTGCATCACCGGATTCTCTTCGAGGATAGTCCGGTGAGCGGGCTGCAAATCTCAGAGCAAATTCTCCAAAACTTTGCCAATGCAAATGTTTGCGCGTTGTGTTACGCGCTACAGCAATTCGGCGGCGCTGAAGAAGAAGCCGACCTCGACGGCGGCGGTCTCGGGAGCATCCGAGCCGTGGGTGGCATTGCGCTCGATGTTAGAGCCGTAGGTTCTGCGGATCGTGCCTTCGGCGGCCTTTTCCGGATTGGTGGCGCCCATCACCTTGCGCCACTTCGCGATGGCGTCGTCGCTCTCCAGGGCCATGACGACACAGGGCCCCTCGGTCATGAAGTTGACCAGGTCACCGAAGAACGGCTTGTCTCGATGCACCGCATAGAAGCCCTCGGCCTGCCGTCGGGTCATGTGGATCTTTCGCATGCCGAGAATCTGAAAGCCATTGTTCTCGATGACGGCAATGATGTTGCCGATGTTGCCGACTTTTACAGCATCCGGCTTGATAATCGCAAATGTCCGTTCCACGCTCATATGAATCCGATAGGGCGCGCACCAGTCGCGCGCAACTGCCGCCTCCTGCTCTTAATCCCGAAGATTTCGACTGCTTTTACGCTACAGCCTGTCTTTGACCGTCTCTCCAATGACGGCGGGCGTTTCGCAGACGGTGACGCCGGCATCCGCCATGGCGGCCATCTTGTCATCCGCCTTGCCCGATCCGCCGGAGATAATCGCGCCGGCGTGGCCCATCCGGCGACCCGGCGGCGCGGTCTGACCGGCCACGAAGCCGATTACCGGCTTCTTCACATTGTCTTTGATATAGGCCGCTGCTGTCTCTTCCGCATTTCCGCCGATCTCGCCAATCATGACGATGGCCTCGGTGTCCGGATCCTCGTGGAAGAGGCGGACTGCATCGAGGAAAGTAGTCCCGATGATGGGATCGCCGCCGATGCCGATGCAGGTTGACTGGCCGATGCCGAGGTTGGTGAGCTGAGCGACAGCCTCATAGGTCAGCGTGCCCGATCGCGAGACGACACCCACCTTGCCCGGTGCATGGATATGGCCTGGCATGATGCCGATCTTGCATTTGCCCGGCGAGATGATGCCCGGGCAGTTGGGCCCGATGAGCCGTGTGTTGCGATCACGGAGGTACTGCCAGACCTTGATCATGTCGGCGGTCGGAATGCCCTCGGTAATGCAAACCACGAGCGCGATGCCGGCGTCGGCGGCCTCCATGACGGCATCTGCCGCGAAGGCTGGCGGCACAAAGATCACCGATGCGTTGGCGCCGGTCTTGGCGACCGCTTCAGCGACGGTATTGAATACCGGACGGTCCAGATGACTGAGCCCGCCCTTGCCAGGCACGGCGCCGCCGACGACGGTGCTGCCATAGGCGATCATCTGCTCGGCGTGGAAAGACGCCTCCCTGCCCGTGAAGCCCTGAACGAGCACTCGTGTGTTTTCATCGACGAGAACGCTCATGCTGCCAACCTCACTACCTCTTCCGCTGCGTCCTTCATGTCATCGGCCACGGTGAAGTCGAGTTCCGACTCGGCCAGAATCCGCCGGCCCTCCTCGACGTTCGTACCCTCCATTCGGATGACCACCGGCAGTTTGAGATCGAGATGCTTCGCCGCAGTCACTACGCCGGTGGCCAGCGTGTCACAGCGCAGGATCCCGCCGAAGATGTTGATGAGAACCGCTTTGACGTTTTCATCCGAGGTGAGGATTTTGAAGGCATTCTCGATCTGCTCGGCATTGGCCCCTCCGCCGACATCGAGGAAGTTCGCCGGATTCCCGCC
>CAYLSS010000808.1:2359-2940 GCA_964385765.1 uncultured Solibacteraceae bacterium | reverse complement strand
GAGCAGCACCGCCGCGGCGTCGCTGGAACCTCCTGCAAGGCCGCCGCCGGCGGGAATCCGCTTTTCCAGCCGGAAGCGAATGTGGCCGGTCCGCCCGGCGGCCTCCATCACCGACCGCGCCGCGCGAACCACCAGGTTGTCCTCGAGTGGAACATCGAGCCGGGAATCGATCTCGATCCGTACCTCGGCCGACGGGGAGTATTCGATTTCGAGCATATCGGCTACGGATATCGTCTGAAAGACGGTCCGCAGCTCATGGTAGCCGTCGGGACGTTTGTGAAGCACCCTCAGGCTCAGGTTGATTTTAGCGGGCGCACGAACGCGCGCGCGCCGCGTCTTCCCGCTCATGAATCGTAATGCAGCAGAGAGCGGACGTCGTAGCCGCCGAGCTTTGAGCGTCCGTTCAGAAAGTCCAGTTCGATCACAAACAGCAGCGCCGCGACCTGACCGCCGCATTGCTCGATCAGTTCGGCCACAGCCGCCGCCGTGCCGCCGGTGGCGAGCAGATCATCCACCATCGCAACTTTTTCGCCCCGCTCAAAGGCGTCCTGGTGAACGGCCAGCACGGCAGTCCCGTATTC